>JAFQOH010000187.1:0-2040 GCA_017403345.1 Thermoguttaceae bacterium | reverse complement strand
GGCGGTCTGGCGGCAGGTGAAGTTCGATGCGGGGTAACGGATGTCCGTTTCGATGTAGTTGAAGTTATCGCAGAACATCGACGGGACGAACTGTTCGGGGGTACCGAGGGTGAATTTCTTCATATGGAAACCTCCATTTTATAGTGGGATGTTTCTTGGGGAAAAACTTTTTGAAAAAAGTTTTTCCCCAAACCCATTTTCAAAAACTTTCAGACAGGGAAAAGTGAAATGGGGTTATTCTGCGTATTTGAAGTCGTTTGCTTTGCTTTCGAGGACATTAAGATATGCCGCGCATTCCTTTTTTGCGTCGGCGAGGTTGAGATTGGCGTAATTTCCGCATTCAACGGCGGATGCGCCGAACACTTCGCCTTCGTAGGCGAGAATTTTACGGAGGACATCCTTGGTCACGGCGAGAACGGTCTCGTCGGGAACATTCCGGGTGAGAAGATAGAAGCCGGTCTGGCAGCCCATCGGGCCGAAGTAGATGACGTCGTCCCTGATTTCGGAATTGCGGACAAAGGTCGCGAACATGTGCTCAACGGTGTGCATGGTGCGGTTGTCCATGTAGTTGCCTGCGTTCGGCGTACGGGTGCGGAGGTCATAGGTGGTGATGTCATCGTCGCGGCGGGAGACGTAGATGCCGGGGGAGAGCTTATTGTGGTCAACGGTGAAGCTGGCGATTTTCTGCATTTTTGTGTACCTCTTCTGGCGATTATATAGTTCAATTATAGCAGTATTTTGGGGATTCGTCAAGAAAGAATGTGCTCTGTATGAAAAATAGGCGTTTCTCAACCGACGCAACCATCAGTAGAATTTATTCAAAAACGGCGTTGTTGATTTCCGGTGGATTTGTGGTAAAATAAAATCAGTCAAAGCGCTTTGAACTTCTGAACCATGAAGGAGATAACAGAATGAATCTCGGTACAAAGATCCGCGAACTGCGGAAGAAAAAGGGGCTGACGCAGGAACAGCTCGCAAATGCACTCGGGCTGTCCCCGCAAGCCGTTTCAAAATGGGAGATTGAAGCGTCCTATCCCGACATGACGCTGATTCCTGTCCTGGCAAACTTTTTTGACGTGAGTCTGGACGTGCTGTTCGATTTCGACATCACGAAAAAACAGCAGAAGATCGACGAAATCCTCGACGAAGCCGGACGGTATTTCTGGGGGAACTTCGAAAAAGCAGAGGAAATTTACAAAAAGGGACTCGAGGATTATCCCGATTCCGACCGGCTCAAGGAAAGACTGCTGTCTCTGTACGAGTGCCACATGCGGTCGTTCGGGCGGATGGAACTGGCGGAGAACGCGGTTGCAATGGCGGGACGGCTGATCGGGGAGTCTGCCGATCTGTTTGCTGTGTGCAGTGCGAAGGATACGCTGGCATCGATTTATATCATGCAGGATCGGTACGCGGACGCAAAGGAAGTGATCGGCACGCTGCCGTATATGTACCCGTATCAGCTCAACGACAAAATGCGCTGTACGTCGTATCATCTGCGCGGCGAAGACCGTCTGGCGGAGGTGAAAGACTGGAAAATCATCGAATGGCAGGAACTGTTCTGCGCGTGTGATCACGAAGGAATGGGCTACTGGGAGGTCGGCGATTACGAAAACGCGCTGAAATCCTTCCGGGAAGCGGCGGATGTGGTCGAACGGTTTATGATCGGGGAGAAAATCTGCTATGATGCGTACCCGATCGGCGGTTCGCAGACGAATCATATGTGCATGTATCTCGAAATGGCGGGATGTCTGCTGAAACTCGGACGTGCGGACGAATGCGGAAAGGCGATCGACCGTGCATACGACATCATCTCCCACGCCTGGGACGACGAATTTGAGACACAATACGACGATATCATGGCGCAGTACCGCAAAACATATAAGGAATTCGGACTGGACGAATACAGAGAATGTCCGTAACACAAAACGTCCGTGCAGACAAAAAATCTGCACGGACGTTGTTTCATTTCCGGTCCAAAAAGGTTTTGGAGAGGGGTTCGGGGAGGACCTTTTCCTTAAAAAGGTCCTCCCCGAGAAACTC
>JAFQOH010000186.1:0-3242 GCA_017403345.1 Thermoguttaceae bacterium | reverse complement strand
GGAGATTTTCTTCTCCATAATCGTCAGCCGGTCGAGGATATCGCTTTCGGTTGAATTGAGCACGCGCATGGATGACTCTTTCAAGTTCTTCTGCAAGGTGCTGAACTCGGCCAGTATCTGCGTCTGTGCGTTCAGCCTGTCGATGTGGGCTCGGGCTTGGATGCGCTCCGAGAGCGAACTCAAGCTGTTCTGCTTCAAATCGTTCGGCATAAATGCCTCCTTTGAGTCTGAGTTTTTCTCCGCTGTCGGGATCCTTCACGGATACGTAGTCTTTGCCGACACGGTGTATCTCAAGGCCCGCATCCCGCAGGGCCGCGAGTACGTCTTCACGGTTGCGGATGATTCCGTCTTCGATGAGTGCGCGCAGGTAATCATGTATCGCGTTCTTGGCATCGGCGCGTTCGTCTTTGTCTGGCTTCCTTCCCCAGCGGATGAGCCGCGCTTTATGCAGATCGGCATGGTCGGGAGTATGGATGCGGGCTCTCGTGGGATCGTCCGGACGTGCCCAGCCTTCCGTGATGTTCAGCAGGTCGCGGAAAATATCGAAGGCTTTCTGCCAGCCGGGAGGACATGGATTGAACGCCTTTCCGCTCCCGAGTTCCACGCGCGGGATGACAAAATGCAGTTCCGGATGCCCTGCGTGTCCGTGCCGTACCCAGAGAATATTCCGCTGGTCTTCCGCCAGTCCGGCGAAGGCTACGGCCTCGAAACTGTCCATGACCTTTCGTTCCTGCTCCGCCGTGACGATATCGTCAGGATGCCAGGAAAGAACGCCAGCCGTGAACTTCCATGTCGTGTCCAGCGAGTCGATGAGCTTCCGGGTAAGAGCGACATTCCCTCGCAGAACCTGCGGTGGACATTCCTTTCTGCCGGGGTAATCCATGCGCACAAGGTAATGCGTGGGCGCGTGGCCTCCACCTTTCCCGTGCGGAAATACCTTCATGTACACGGTTCGTTTTCCTCCTCGTGAAGTTCTCGATCCAGCAGGATGAGCCGCGTGATGACTTCCACGGCCTCGGCGCGTTTCTTATAGGTATTGGCCCAGCGTGCTATCTGATTCATGTTCGATCCGATGCGGGCAAGCTGGCGGATGCGTTCTTTTTCCAAAGGCGATATCCTCAGCCGATAGTCGAGAGCTCGCTGCCGGAGGAAGTCGGTAACGGTCTGCCCTTGCGCGGATGCCTTGCTCTCGATGAGCTTTTTTTCGTCGTGGGTGACTCGCATTTTTATCCATGCACTGCGCCTTTCTTTGTTCTCTTTCATGTCGTTTCCGCTTCTGGATTTCAGGGGTTCGAAGGGGGCTCCCTCGCCAGCCCCGTTGGTGGTGGACGCGGAGCGTGTACCCACAACGGGTAGGCTGGCTCTCGGCCATAGCCGCGAGGGGGCATCCTGCCTCGTTCTGCCTTTTCAAGATGCTTTGGAGGAGGCGTGAAGATTCGTGCCGGAGAGGGGAAAGCCGGCCTTCCGGGAAGGAATGGAAGGGTTTGGGGGAACGAAAAAACGAAAGAAGAAAAAAACGAAATAAACGAAAGAATGTTCACAGGAGCACGTCCTTTTGTTCGTTTAATTCGTCAAATTCGTTTCTTTCGTTTTCCTCCTTTTTTTCGTACAGCGAGATAATGGTGGAAGGTCGGCCCTTCGGATTCTTCTGCTGAACGATGGTGATGCGGCGCTGGGATTCCATCTGCTGAAGGAGTGGTTGGAGCCTGTCGCGCGGAACGTTCCGGGAGAGAGCTGCGCTCAATTCGGATGTGGTCAGTGGACGAACGGCAAGCGCACTGAGTATTTTCGCTTCCAGCGGATCGCTCGCTTTGTCGCCGAAAATGTAGAGCGCGGAGTTCTGGGCATAGCGCCACATGGAAAGCGCCGCACGAAGATGCGGTTCGTCGATATGCTCCTTGCCGTCGAGCAACGCGTAGGCCAGAGCCAGCCGGATGGTCTGCGCCTCGGCGCGGTTGATGATGCTTCCGGCGATGCCGAGATGTTCCTGAGAAAGTTCTTCGTACACGCTTTTCCAGAGGTCGAGCCCGCGCACGGTCATGTGCATGGAACCGCATTTCTGGGCGTGGGCGATGAGCTTCCAAAGTTCACGCTGGAGCGGGGCAAGTTCATCTTCCGGCATACGAGAGGGGAGTGGAACGAGCTTGGCTCGGCGTGCACATATCCAGAGGAAGCGGTTGGCAAAACCGTTGAAAGCCTGCACGTCACCAAGGCAGACGGAAAGTTCCTGCATGGTGATGTGGGTGAGGATGTTGATGTGCGCTCCGCGCACGGTGATGGGGTTGTTCTTGGTGAGCGGTGCGTATTCGCCGGAGTCCCAGAAGCAGCGGATGCCCATGGAAAGGGTGTTGCCTTCGCGCTTGGTGCAGGAAAGGCCGCTGGCAAATTCTTCATCAAGAATGATGAGCCGCTTGTCGTCCCTGTCGCGCAGGAGCTCGTTGGGATTGTTTTTCTGGCGGCGCTCGCGTTCTTCATCGCTTTCGTCGCGCACAAAGTAGGCGAGACCTTCGCCAGTGGAGAGCGGGCCGCCGCTTTCTCTGGCAGGCATGGGGAGCCGCCATTCATCGAGCTGGGCGCGGTAACAGTATTCGCGTCCGAAAAGTTTGGTCACGGGATGCCGTGACGTTCCTTTTCGCGCCTTGCTGGAATTGCCGCAGATGACGGCGAAAAGGCGTGGCGGATGAACGGTTTCTCCGACATAGATGTGCGGCCCCTTCTGCGGAGCGAGGCCGTAGATTTCGGCACAGAAACGGACCAGTGCCGTGATGCAGACGGCGGCGGGATCGGCCTCGCTGTTGCGCGTGGCCAGTCCGACGAACTCACCGAGAAGTCCGGGGCAGGCCTTCATGGAAAAGGTCGGCCAGGATTTCAGTGTAAGGTCTTCCGTTTCCAGCGGAGAGGATGAGGAGTCCGCGACGGCTGAAGAGGAGGTTTCAGCCTGCGATGGGAGGCCACAGGGAAGATTAAGAGCCTTGGCGAAGTCCACAGGTGTGAGCGCGTGTTGCAGACAGTCATGCAGGGAAAGCTCAGCCGGTTTTTCATCGGCAAGATCCCACGATTCAGGAAGAGAACGCGGCGGCAGAACGATGCGGACAGAGGCTGCTTTTCCATGCAGTATCTGGCTCCATTCAAGAGCGGCTTTGAAGCCGGGTTTGTCGTTGTCCGGCCAGATAACGATGTGGCGACCGCGAAGAGGACTTGCGTCTGCCTTTCGTACAGCGTTGGAGCCTCCGCTCCAGGTG
>JAFQOH010000185.1:0-16153 GCA_017403345.1 Thermoguttaceae bacterium | reverse complement strand
GAAACCAACGGAATTCCTGAAACCAACGGAATTCCTGAAACCAACGGAATTCCTGAAACCAACGGAATTCCTGAAACCAACGGAATTCCTGAAACCAACGGAATTCCTGAAACCAACGGCTCTTCCGAAACCGCCAGTTCCTCTATGAGCTCTCCATCGGAAACGTCCGCAGTCGACAGCCTGCCGATCTCTGTGACGACAGTTTCATCATGGACGCCTCTAGCTCTGGAGATCTGGATGAACGGCGCCGAAATTTCCTCGAGCACGCAAAGCGAAACTCTCCTTCTGAATTTCGACACCGAAAAATACTCATGGGACCCGGCCAGCTTCACCTCGGCAGACAGTCTCGCCCTCGAGATCTCCGAACACCCCGATGGACTTCTTCTCCATTTCACCGGAAACGCCCTTTCGTCAGGCTCCTCGCTCCTCGACGGCCTCCACTGCCTCGGCTGCGTGTTTCTAACGCCCAAATTTGAGGCATTTTCCGGCTCGGTCAGCCAAAAAACACAATTCCAGCTCGATGGCAAAACCTCGGAACTCGCCGTAACGACCGTCTGCTACGATCTGAATTCAGACGGCACGATCGACATTCATGATCTCGTTCAACTCGCCCAACAGTACGGAAATTCCGAAGGAACACCAGCCGATCTCTCCTCGGAAATGAACCGGAACGGCACAGTTTCCCCGGATCTCTCCGCAGATTTTGACTGCGACGGCTGTGTTTCGATCAAAGATCTCGTCCTCCTCGCCAAAAACTTTGGCCTGAATTTTCAGCGATCCGACAGTCTTTACTTTGCGTCCGCCTACCGATCGGCTGCGGCTGCAGAAGAGTGATAAAAAACGAAACGGTCATAAAGATCCCCTCGCCGAAAAATGCGGCACAGACCATCTGACTGTCACACTTTGACACTAAAAGGCATAAAGTCTGCGAAACATCCGGAAAGAAACGACAAAAAAAAGAAAATTTTACTCTTTTTTTCCAGGAATCGCGTCGGACGCCTTGAAAAAATTTTCAAAAAACGGTAAAATAAATGAAATTCTCTCCGGACCTTCCCAAGTTTGAGAGAAACTGCACGCTGACATCATCCAAATTTCGGACGATGCGGCATTTTCCCATTCGTTTTTTCTTTCAGGACCCAGAAAATGACCGAACCTTTTTTTCAGAAACTGTTTGCGGAACGCATCGGCGGTATTAATTACGGCAAAAGCACGGAGATCTACAAATTTGAAAAGATCAAGCGTGCCAAACGCAAGGCGCTCGCAGATTTTCCGGACCGGAAACTTTTAGATTTCGGAATTGGAGAAAATGACGTCCCGGCGTCTGAAAATGTCGTGAAAGTTCTGCAGGAAGAATGCGGCAAGACCGAGAACCGCGGATATGCGGATAATGGTATCCTCGTCTTCCAAGAAGCAGTCGCACGTTTTATGAAACGTCATTTCGGCCTGGATCTGGATCCCGCCACGGAGATCATTCACGGGATCGGTTCCAAACCCTCGCTGGCGATGATCCCCCAATGTTTCATCAACCCGGGTGACGTCACGCTCATGACGGTCCCGGGATACCCGGTCGCCGCGACGCACACGCGCTACTGCGGCGGTGAAGTCTTCAATCTCCCGCTCCTTCCGGAAAACGATTTCTATCCGGACCTCGACAATATCCCGGAGGACATCCTGAAGCGTGCGAAACTTCTGGTCATCAATTACCCGAACAGTCCGACCGGTAAATACGGAACGGCAGAATTCTTCGAAAAAGTCGTGGCGTTCGCAAAGAAAAACGAGATCGTCGTCGTGAACGACTGCGCGCACATCATGCTCAGCCACGCAGATCGGCCGCGCTCCTTCTTGGAAACCCCCGGCGCAATGGACGTTGGCCTCGAAACCTACTCCATGTCGAAAGGCTGGAACATGATCGGATGGCGTCTTGGCTGGGTCTGCGGAAACGCGACGCTCGTACGTGCGTATGGCGACGTCAAGGACAACAGCGACTCGGGTCAGTTCAAAGCGATCCAAATCGCCAGCGCTGCGGCTCTCGACGATGATTCCATCCCGCAGGCAACCGAGAAAAAGTACCTGCGCCGTTTGAAGAAACTGGTCGCGATGCTCAAAAGCGTCGGTTTTGAATGTGAGCTTCCGGAAGGCACGTACTTCCTATACGCCAAAGCCCCTAAAGGAATGGCGGACGGAACCGTCTTTGCCGATGCGGAAGCAGTGAGCCAGTTCCTCATCACGCAGTGTTCCATCTGCACCGTCCCGTGGGACAATGCCGGCCCTTTCCTCCGTTTCAGCGTCACGTACGTTGCAGAAGACGAAGCTGCGGAAGACCAGCTCATGGAAGAAACGCGGCAGAGACTGGAAAATCTCCATTTCGTATTTTAATGAAGTTCCCCTCCCCGCTGCACAGCCAACGGGGAGTTTGATTTAACTGGAAAAATTGAAAGGGCTTTTTTATGAAAAACCTCTTTTCCTTCGGTATGGCCTCACTGTTGACGCTGGCGGTCCTGACCGGCTGTGACCAGACGCAAAAGTACGATCCGTCCAAAGGCCTGGACATCATGAATCGTCTTCAGGGCGCAGAAAGCGGCGGCGACTCTCTGGAACTCGCAAAACTGGCGATCGAGCAAAATCAGATCCTGAAGGACAGAAAAGGTGCGATGGAAACGATGGGAAAAGCTGTTCGTTTCTGCTCGGACATTCAGGATTCCCGTTCACGGATCGAAGCGTACTCGCAAATCGCAGATTCCTACTGGGAACTAAATGCGATCGTTGAGGCGAAAAAAGCGCTGAGCAACGCAATGGAAGCCTACCGAAACTGGGAAGAGGAAAAACAGGCTCTGCGTGCGAAGAGCAAGAAAGAGCCGACGCAGAATGAACTGGAAGGTTTTGCGGAAGAAAAAATGGAGATGCTTTTGAACCTCGCAAAAGCACAAGCACAGATCACTCCCGTGGAAGCACAGAATACGCTCGGGCTGGCACTGAAAGAAACCGAGGCATTTACAGACCTCCTCATCAAAGTGGACAAAATGCTCGACATCGGGATGGCGCTTGGAAAAATGCAGGCTTACGAGCAGCTCGTTGCGCTTTCGGAAGACGTTCAGGCATACTTGGACGGAAAAGTTCCAGGATCTGCAGTATATGCTCCAGCTGCGGACGATTCCGATGCGGATGCAGAAAGCTCTTCAGATTCTGAAGTCCCGGAAGATGGCAGCAGTGAAGAAGTCCAGGCGGATGCTCAGCAGAAAAGCAGCCGACTCAGTACGCTGGCTGGGATCTTTTTTGAGATGGAACATAAAGATGCAAAAGAAACGGGACTCGCGATCCTGACAAAAGCCTCAGACACGGCTCACGAGATCGGAAACCGCGGGCAGAAAGCCATCACACTCTGCAGCATCGCACTCAATTATGTGAAAGCCGGCGACAAAGAAAAGGCAAAAGAGCTGGTTGCAGAAGCGGAGGAATTCGCCAAAAAGGCAGACAGCGCAACACGTGAAAGTGCCGACGAAGCCGTCACGGAAGCAAAAGCTGCCGTCGAGTAGAATTAGAAGAAAAAAAGACGGAGTTCGTCAATTTCGGTACTCCGTCTTTCTGTTTTTTTAAACTTTTTTTCAGAATTGCCTGACGCCCATGGATCCAACAGTTCATTCACTGGTTTTGTCTGCTGTCGATTGGGAAGAAGTCTGTCCATGGCTTCTTTTCCGCAAATGTCTCCGGTCGGCTTTTTCGTTCCGGCTTCTACTGCTCACGACACTCCATTTACTCATCGTGTCTCTCTGGCTGGCAGCGGCATTCGGCTGGTTTTCGTCTGCGCGAACGATCGAGGATCTTTTGAAAGACTACTCGTGTATCACGGCATATGTGCCAGCGGTCTCACCTTCCGCGAAACTCCAGGCTGCCGCACACCAACGAAATGCACAAGAAACAAACGTTCAACAGAACGAAAATGCGGTTCCCGAACCTAAAACAGGGGACGATCTGCGATTGGAACTGCTCGCACTCCAGGGAATGAACGAAACTTCGGAAGGCGGAGCAACTTCTTCATCGCAGGAAATGGTTCCGACACAAACTTCACAGATGGAAAATACTCCGCCACAAACGGATCCAAGCCGATCCACCCACACAGATCGACCGCTGGGGATCGGAGAACTCCTAAATCGAGTATGTGCAGCAGCATACGCCATTTTTTCGACACTCCTTCTCTGGCTCGTAACGGTACGTCTCACGGCACTGCGGCTGACTCGCGAATTTCGGAGTTCATTCCGACGTGAACTAAAATTTTCACTCAAGCAGATCGGCAAAACCATGACGGCTTTTTTCTGGATCGTGCTGGGAGCGTTCCTCTTGGCACTACCGCTTCTAGCCTGCCGACTTTTTCCTGAAAACCTTACGGTCTGGCTCATGCCGGCGGCGCTGATCTACGCAGTCTTTTACTTTTTCTTTCTCCTTGGCACAGGCTTGGGATCGCTTTTCATTCCCTCTGTTTTCGCAACGGAGAATTCCGACACATTTGACGCACTGAGCCGCAGTTTTGCTTACGTGCTTCAGAAACCGATGAAGCTGGTCCTATACCTGTTCGCAGCTCTGCTTTTCGGAGTATTGGGACTTTGCGCGCTCGTATTTTTCGTCGTTTTGATCGAGCATCTTTGCCTTACACTCACTGGAGCAGTTTTCCGCGATACCTCACCTACGCTTTACGCTTTTACGTGGAGCATCTCAGCCTACCTTTTCCTTTACGGAGTCTCCGCACTTCAGGGGCTTTACCTTCTTCTCCGCCGTGACGTTGATGCGGTAGAGCTGGAAACGGTCTGGCTCCAGGAGCCGCAGGGGGTCCCGTCGCCCCAGCTTCCGAAACTGGAAACGGCCGCTGAAGAAACTGCGTGACTGTTTCTGCGCAGGATGGCAGGATCGAGAAGGCTCGAGAAAACGCCGCTCACACCATCCCAAAGCCGCACTAAAAAAAGCCGCTCCGAAAAGAGCGGCTTTTCTCATCAAAAATCTGAACTTTGTCCGGGATCACGCATGAATATCGAGAATGGCTTCGAGTGCGAGTTCATGCAGCTCGCCATTTGACGCACAGATCCCGCGATTATCCAGCAGCATGGAACCGTACGAGAAATCCAAATTCCTCCCATCCAGATCCGTGATCCTTCCGCCCGCCTCTTCCACAATGATCGAACCGGCAGCCTGATCCCAGATTTTTTCTTTGTAGTCGGGCATTTTGGATGAAATGAGTCGGAAGAGGAGGTCGCTTTTCCCTGCAGCAAGCACCGCGTATTTTGCCTGCGAATCCATTGCGACCACGCCCGACACTCCGATCTTTTGACACAAAATATCCATTTGACTCAGATTCGTGTGCCCTGATTCGACGGAACGGAGGACAGAAGCGTCTTTCGGATCGGCATGATCCGAGACGTGCAGACGTTCAAAATCGGAACCATCAAGAGTCGAGATCCACGTTCCCATTCCGCGTTTTGCATACAAAAGCGAGCCGAAAGGTTTCCCGATTTCGGGCTTTTCCGTCGAGAAATCGTGCGTTTCTTTCTGCCAGGTCAGATTTGGCAGTCCGAGGGATCCGAACGTGACCTCACCATTTTCGACGAGAGCCAAAGCCGTAGCATACTGCTCTTTACGGAGAAAGCCTTTCGTGCCGTCAATAGGATCCAGAGTCCAGAAACGCGGTGCGTCTTTGAGGGAATCATCATTTTTTCCACGGGATATCCAGCCCACGATCTTTTCCGCTGAGACACCTGGAAGATACTTCTCAAGATACTGAAGCAGGATCGCGAGAAAACGTTTCCCGTCTTCAGAAAGAAGCAGATCCGCGGATTCTTCTGCAATGAGCGGGATCTCCGGGCACGATTCCTCCAAACGAGCAGCCACGAGTGCCTGAACGGCCAAGTCGCCGACCGTGACCGGTGATTTATCTTTTTTCTCCCAAGTTGCGGGAGTAATAAAATCGTTCTGGATCCGGCTCGTCAGATCGGCAGCCTCACGCAAAACAGAAAGGATGGGCTGAATCAGGTTCATTCTGAAAAACTCCTATTCAAAAAAACAAAAAAATCGGCACAGCGGCGGCCTGTTGTGAAAACATTCCCGCCAAATCACGCCAGCCTCTTCATCAACCTTACTTCCGGCACCAGGCATCCATCAACGTTAGACTGAAATTCCGCGAGGTTTCCTAAAGTTCGGTTTTTCCCAAAAACGCCGCTCTTTGGTTCACATATCGGACACCGCGAGTCCGGACATCAGTCCGTTTTCAAAAATTTCCGTTCCGCATCCGTTCCGCATCCGTTCCGCATCCGTTCCGCATCCGTTCCGCATCCGTTCCGCATCCGTTCCGCATCCGTTCCGCATCCGTCTGCGTCCGTCTGCGTCCGTCTGCGTCAATTTCCCTCGCCATTTTTCGAATTTCCCGTCTCCACGAGATTCAGCATCACGGAGAGAGTATCGACCATTTCTTCGACCTGACGCCAAGAACGATTCTGGGTCGCGTAATGTTCTTCATTCCAGCTTCGCATTCCTTCTCGAAGCAGGATCTCAGAGGCTTCCTCCTGCATTTTTTCAGGAAAAGCCTCCGTAATATCACGAAAAACGCGTTTCATGTGGTTCTGCGCCAGCGGATTTCCATGCATCGCTTCCGAAAGAGTCGCGAGATAGTAATTGACGGCCTTCTGAGGAACTTCCAATTCCTTCCGCAGTATCCGGCTTTCCGATGGATCGCTCTCTGCGCATGGTGCCCCAGCAGCACCATTCCGAGAACGCCAGGAGTCCGTACTTCGCTCCATCCCTGCACACGGTTCCGCCGCGATCTCACCTGCAAACCGCTCCGCATTTTTCAGTTCAGCCGCCCCCAAGAGCGACGCAACGATATTTCGCGCTGCTTCCGGCGAAGAGACCCGCTTCTGAAGGACCTCGTAGATCCCCGTACTGTCTCGAGACGCATTTTGCCGAGTCTCACGAATTTTCTGGTAGATGCCTTCCAGCCCAAGTTTCCGAAACCAAAATCGCGCACGCCGAGAAAGTTCTGACAAGTCGGAAGTTTCATCCAGAATAGCGATCTCCACCCAGACATTCTCCATATTTTGCTCAAAAAGCGTCGCGATGAACATGGACCAGCGATTCCGAAGAGCGGGCAACAGCAGATCCTGCATGAGTGAAACACTGGAAGAAGAGATCATCGGAAGGCGAAACTCGTGCCGGATCCTCTCGTCTTCCTCGGACGAATCGCCTATAAAAACGATACGGAAAAGCCGATTTTCTGAAAATCTCAATCCTGTGGAAAAAGAAAATTCCAGACGGCATTCGACCGGCAGAACATCCAAAAGTGCCTCCAGGAGCATTTCCGGCACGGCACGCCCCGTCAGGATGGTCGTGAAGTTTCCGAGGATCTGATCCAAGATCGTACTAAAACGCCGGATCCCTGTCGTGCGTGCGATCCCATTGAGCGTCTCCATTCGAACGGGTTCCGCACCGCCGTCCATCGTCAGAGTTCGCAGGATCGGCATATCTTCGGGCAGCTGGACGAACTCTTCCTCTTCATCTTCCGGATCCATCGCCAAGAACATCTCCATTCCTGCGCCGCGTTCGATACTCGAACATTCCTCTTCTACGCCCTCCGGAAGCCCCAAGCATTCTGCGGCACCCAAGCTCTCTGCAACGCATTCGTCAGCGTCTTTCCAGATCCCGAAAAAGTTTCTTTCCGCTTCTCCCTGGCAAGTTTTTCCGGAAAGTCCAACGACATCTGCCTCCGGCTCTTCACCGTTCAGCTCACCGTTCAGCTCACCGTTCAGCTCACCGTTCAGCTCACCGTTCAGCTCACCGTTCAGCTCACCGTTCAGCTCACCGTTCAGCTCACCATTCTGCTCACCGTTCTGCTCACCGTTCTGCTCACCGTTCAGCTCACCGTTCAGCTCACCGTTCTGCTCACCGTTCAGCTCACCGTTCAGCTCACCGTTCTGCTCACCGTTCTGCTCACCGTTCTGCTCCGCACGTTCAGGCTCCTGCTCATTCTGCTCAAGAAGAAGCCGAGTCACCTCGATCCCGGCACGCCAAAGCCCAAGTTTTTCCAAATGCCGGATCAGGGAAACTGGATTATTTGCGTAGTCCTTTAAAAGTCCCGGAGGCACCAGCAGTCCATGCGTGAAGACCTCTTTCGGATCCTCTTGCCGAAAAAGAAGCGAAAGAGAACTCGTCCGGCTCAGACAGTACATTCCGGTAGGCAGGAGGTGGAAATTCCAGCTATGCGCCATTGGTCCAGACGAAAGCAGATCGCCGCGTCTAGCCGACCAGTGAACGATTTCTGTCAGATCCACGTTCTCGATCCCACGGCTGACTGCCAAAAATCCACGTTCCGGTCCCAAAATAAACTGTTTCACTGAGTGCATGAAAAATCCCTTAAATCCGAAGGCTCGCCGTTTTGTACAAAACTGACGCGCACGGGTCCTGATCCATTTTCAATTTCGCAGTCAAAACGGAATGTCATGACTGCCAAAGTTTGCTCTTTACTCAAAGTTTACCATACTTTTTCTGTTTTGTCGAATGTTTTGGTCAAAAAAAACGGGAATCTTTCATAAAATCTTCCAAATTTTCCGTTTTTTCCTCCTTTTTAACGAAAAGGAAGAAAAAATTCCCCTCGGATACCTTGAAAAAATGGCAGATACGGATAAAATAAAAGAAACGGCATTTCGGTCTCCAATTTCCACGGGGCCCCCCACAGATGCACGAGCTGTGCCACAGTGCGGCTGCACAAGAGTGCGGTTCCCCCAGCGGTTCGGTCAACTTTCCTGCACTTGGCGCTGATTTCCCTTCCGCGGACGATCCAAGCCGTTTTCCAATCACACATTCCCCCCGACTCCCCCATTAATCGATAGAAAGGATGAATCATGAAATCCACCTTAACTCTGTTACTGAGCCTCGCGGCCCTCACCCTCTCCGCTTCCGCATTCGCCAGTGATAAAGTGCCGGCGGACAAAGCGGCTCCGGAAGGTTTCGTTTCCCTCTTTGACGGTAAAACGCTCAACGGCTGGGACGGCGATCCGACGTACTGGTCCGTGCAGGATGGATGCCTCACCGGTATTTCGACTCCGGAGCACCCCATCAAGTACAACACGTTCCTGATCTGGAAAGACGGCGAGATCGCAGACTTTGAGCTTGAGGTCGATTTCCGCCTCTTCAACGGCAACTCGGGCATTCAGTATCGCGCGTTCATGAATCCAGGAAAACCGTGGAGCATGGGCGGATACCAAGGGGATATCGCTGGCGTTCCGCACATGGGGATCGTCTACGGTGAAAACTACCGCGGCATTCTCTGCCAGCGCGGTCAGCAGACTACCCTTGACAAAAATGGGAAACCAAACGTGACAGGCAAAGTCGGCGACAAAGCAGAACTCCTTACCCACATCGATCTGAACGGTTGGAATACCTACCGGATCGTCGCAAAAGGGAATGTCTGCACGCAGTACATCAACGGTTTCAAAGTCTCCGAAGTCATCGACGAAGACGATGCTGCACGTTTCAGCGGGCTTCTCGGTTTCCAGCTCCACGTCGGCCCGCCGATGAAAGTTCAATTCAAAAACGTTTTCCTGAAAAAATTGAACTGACCTTTTAAAACACTATGGATCGCATCCCGGAGACTCCTGCCAGCTCCGGGAATTGCGAGATCTTTCCCAAGTTAAGTTCAAGTTTCTCCAATTTGACCAAGGATGAGATCATGTCGGATCCTGTCATTCGCTACCTGGTTTTCGACGTAGAGTCGTTTGTCGATGCTCCGCTTGCGGCGAGGCTGCACTTTCCGAAAGATGAAAGTCTCTTCCAAGATCCGGATGAGGCCGTCGTCCGCTGGAAAGAAGAACTGCGCACTCAGACCGGAAAGGATTTCATTCCCTACACATTTCACCTTCCAACGGCAGTGGTTCTGGCGAAAGTCTCTGAAAATTTTGAGCTGCTCGACATTGCAGCACTAAGTGAAGTCAGTCTGTCTCCCGCGGAGATCACCGAACGTTTCTGGCGCGGCTGGGAACGCTACGGACGCCCAACGTTCGTGACGTTCAACGGACGTACTTTCGACGTTCCGCTTATGGAACTCGCCGCTTTCCGTTTTGGTCTGAGTATTCCTGGATGGTTTTCGCCGCTTGCGAAGAACTACGACCAGCCGCGAAGCAGGTACAATCAGTCCGCGCACATCGATCTTCTGGAGCTTTTCACGAATTTTGGTTCCACGCGATTCAATGGCGGTCTGGATCTGGCAGCAAACCTCATCGGAAAACCGGGAAAGATGGACGTTCTCGGAGAAATGGCAGATACCATGAGGCGGGAAGGTCGTTTTCAGGAGATCGAAGACTATTGCCGTTGTGATGTGCTCGACACCTACTTCGTTTTTCTCCGGACTCGCGTCATGATGGGCTACCTCTCACTTGCGGAAGAGCAGAAACGGGTCGATTCCGCACGAAAGTGGCTGGAAGACAGAGCGGAAATATGCACAGCATACCGGCATTACCTTGAAAATTGGGGACGCTGGGAAGATCCATGGCACCGAAATCGTTCCACAGAACCGGATCCGCCAACAGCTCCGCGATCACGAAGCAGTACGCCGGCAGAGGAGATAAAAACGGTGTCTTCGGCTAAAATTCAAGAACGAAACTCCGATACGGATATGAGTGCGCCGGAGACTGCGGATACGACGGCACAGGAACCGCAGAAAAAACGTTCTTCCCGAAAGAAAACCGGGAACGCAGTCTCGAAAGAGTCCAAAGAGGAAAAGAGATGAATCCCGCGAACGAAAGATCTTCGAGATCCCAATGCGATGCGGAAAGGTCCACGGTACCGTCTTTCCGGCTCATCGGCGGAGCGCTCGCCGCCGGTGTCTGCGCTCTCGTACTCTGCATCTTCATGCTCCAGTGGAAAACTGCCGGAAAACCGATCCTAGTTCAAGTCTCCGGAAACTCCATGCTGCCGACGCTGGACGGCGGAACCATTTACGAGACCTGCTCACAGTGCGGCCTCCACGCACCGAGGACAAACTCCGGAACGTCCATCTGTCCCAACTGCGGCTGGCTGACTCATGAGCGTGAACGCAGAACGGAAACTTGGCGAAGAGTCTCACGGCAGGAAGTCCGCTGCAGTGAACTCCTCAAAGTGACTCCGATGCCGAAATACGAGCTCGACGACATCGTCGTCCTGACTCCCAACGATGCCACAGGACCAGTCATCAAACGGATCGTTGGGCTTCCCGGAGACGTTCTGAAGATCCAGGACGGCGCACTCTACCGAAACGGGGTCCGCGCGGTCCGTTCCCTCAAATGCTGGGAGCAGATGCGCATTCCGGTCTACCTTGACGATTTCCGCCCCAAAGGCGTTTCCCGATGGATCCCGATCTCCGCTGGACCGCTCCCCGGTGCGGAACCGTATCCTAGCGCAGGACCATACCCCGGCGGAGAGTGCGTTGACGGAGAAACCGAAACGCGTCTCACCCCAACGGAAAAAGGGTGGCTTTTCTCCTCTCAGGTACCGGTCGGGATCCTTTACGCACATCAGAGCGGCCGTTTCGTCACATCAAAAACTGGGGTCCCGGTCTGTCGGATGGAACCAGCGCCCATCACGAACATGCGGGCAGAAAATGGAACGCAGTGCCCAGTCGATTCCATTTACCCCATCGACGAACTCCAGTGCACCTTTCATCTACTTCAAGAACCGCAGACCTCTCACCCAACACAGACCTCTCACCCAACACAGACCTCTCACCCAACGCAGACGTGCCTCAGTGCGAAAATGCCCCTTTGCGCAGAGCAGTACCTGACGGTTTCTCTGCCAACGCTGGAGGGAGAGCATTTTTTCATTTTGGTGTCTGGGGAAGTTTCGACTCACGTACTCCGGGACGAGATCGAGCACTTGGCGCAAAACGGCACATTCCCCGCATTGGCAGGCGGAAAAAGGAGAGTGTCGCTCTACTGTCTTCCTAGAAATTCAAACTATGTAAAAAATAGCCGATTCGCCGATCAGCCGCTCCGCGTAACGGTCTCAACGCTGGATGGGCTTGCCCGTTTGAGCATCGACGGGGAACTGCAGAAAGCGAGTATCACCTTTGAGCTCCCAGAGGAAGAGCTCCCAAACCACTCCAGCCGGCAAACAGCGAGTGAAAATGAAGACGCACTCGCGGAAACAGCAGAGCCGTCTCCCGTTCTCGGCACGCCGAATTTCCATTACTCGTCCACCGCTCGGATCTGGGCATGGGGAAAGAAAAAGGTCCAAATCGAACACTTGGCTCTTTTCCGCGGTGAATATTGGGAAAAATTTTTAACGAATTTTCACTATTTTGCCCAAAACTCGAAAATTTCACTTGATTTTCCGTGTGAGTCGGGGTACTATGTAGTGGGAGATAATTTTTTCGTCAGTGAAGACAGTCGGCAGTGGGGAACGGTCTCTCCGCAACAGATCCATGGAAAAGTCGAGCTTTCCCGATAATTCACGTGGAAAGATGGGTCGGCCGATTTCATTTACCCGCACCTTGTTCATGAAACAGAGGACATCGTGAAGCGTTTAGCCATCATCATTTCCTACCATACACTTCCTGAAAAACTGGAAGAGTCCCTCCTGTCCCTTTTGGAACACCGTCCGGATCCCTGCGAGATCCTCGTCGTCCTGAGCAAACCGTACGAAAATCCCTACGAACTGAATCAGGAAGAGGTACGCTTCATTACCCTGCCGCAGAAAGACGGGGCAAGCGGAACCGCATGTGAGATCAAATGTACAATTAAATGTGGAACAGGAACAGGAACAGGAACAGAAAAGGAAAACGAAAACGAAAGAGAGGAGACTCGCTGCTCTATCTGGGAATCATTCCGCATGGGGCTTGCTCACGCAGAAGCGGACCATATATACCTCATGCCCGCCGGTGTTCACTTTCAGACTGAGTGGCTGGAAGCCCTCAATATCTTAGAGCAAAGTGAAGATCTTGGAGCTTTCGTACTGGATGAGAACTTGGAGTTTGGAGGACTATTTAAAAAAGAGCTCCTGAAAAAACTCATGGACGCTAATGCGGATGAAGCAAAACGGACTGCGGAAGGTCTTCCAGACGGCTCGGAGGCGGAATGTTTCGCTTCCTGTGTGACCCTGCTCCAGGAGGACGGCTGGTTCTGCGGAGTTGCGGCGCCGGAGGGATACGAGGCCGAATATGCTATCGGAGAAGAAGTCCTCCTCGATAAAAATGTGCTTTCAGACGAAAGTTCTGCGCACGATCCACAGGAAGGCCTCACCGAATGCAAAGACGAAACCAAGGAGAACGCTTCCGAATGCACAGAGTGCGCGGAAAGTACAGAGCATGCAGAATGGCCCCAAAGCTCCAAACAGCCGCAGCCGGAACCCACTGACAATTCGAAAGATCTGTCGGCAAATGCCGTTCCTTCTCCGTCCAATTTGCAGAAAGATCCAAATAGAGTGCCAGACCCGCATGCCCCTCAAAAATCCAGCTCGTGCAGATCTGAAGGAGGGCTTCTGGATCATGTCCGTACATTCTGGAATAAAATTTTTCCACGTCGGGCACAATAAAGAATTCCTTGGCCGTACCCTCAAGTTCCAGTCCTTTAACCGCCCCATAAAATCTCATGAAGTCACCTTTACCAGATGAAATTCGACAGCTTTTTCAAAAAATACGCCGAAAGGTCCGTATTTATCTTGCAGTGGAAGGTATTGGGATCTGTCTGTTTCAGCTGGGAGTCCTTTTTTGGATCTCTTTGGGGCTCGACCGATTTTTAGAACCAGCACCGTCCGTACGCCTGATTATCCTCTTTTTAACCGGGATCTGGACTGCTGCCAGTTTGCTGATCTTCGTTTTGTCCCCATTGGTCAAACCGATCTCGGACCACGCACTCGCGATTCTTCTGGAAAGACAGTTTCCAGAATTCAACGACCTGCTTCTGACACTGGTGGAGCCGGAAGAGAGCGACTCGGACACTTCCGAAAAAAATGCCTCTCACGCAGTTTATCGTGAAGCGCTCCTTGCACAGGTCCGCAAAGAACTCGCACCGAAACTTCAGAATTTCCGGCTTCGGCCTATTTTCCGATTTCGCCCGCTGCTCCTAGGGCTCCTCGGTGCACTTCTGACTGCTACATCGATTTCCGGATTTGCGTACACGCAGCCTCAGCTTTTTTCGATTTGGAAAACGCGTTTCCTTGAACTCTCTGCCGCGCCATGGCCAAGAGTCGTCCAGCTCGAAATGGATCCGGCCTTCCGATCCGGTGTTCTGAAAGTCGCCCGCGGTTCTGACGTCCAGATCCGTTTACGGGCAGGAGTCCGTGAACCGGATGTCTCGCAGCCGGGGAAAAAACTGGCAGAAGCTCTGCGTACCGTTACATTTTCCTACCAGACCGAGGACGGCATTCGCGACAGGATCGCGATGGAACGTGAAAACGAGACGTTCTCTGCGGATGAGGAATGGGCCGACTTCACGTACACATACCGCGGAGTACTCCGTTCCTTCACTTTCGACGTGATCGCCGGAGATGCCTCAAAACAAGGACTTCGCGTTGAAGTCGTGGATAGTCCCACGCTCTCCCTTTCCCTTCGGCTTGAATTCCCTCCGTACAGTGCACTGACTCCCGCAACCGTCTCCCCCGGTTCCATTCAAGCGATCCCGGCAGGTACTCGAGTCTTGATCTTAGGCAGCACGAACAAACCGCTAAAATCGGTGGATCTTCTCGTTTCGGGACAAAACGCAGAGCTCCCAGCCTCTCCGTACATTTCCCGGAGGGACTCCGTCTACGCCCCCGCAGCACAAACTGCTCAAACACAGGTTTCGACCTCCGATCCGACCTCCGATCACACTCCCGTTTCGTTCTCCGATACGCAGGAAACTAGCTTCACGCTCCGTCCGTCTTCCAATGATGGACGTCAGTTTGAACTCCCATTCGGCATTTTTCATGAGGACACGACACTCTCATTCACGCTTCACGATACGGACGGGATCTCGTCACCGGTACCGGTCCGTCTTCAGCTTGCGGTCGAAGAGGACGCCCTCCCGGCACTCGCCGTTTCGCCGTGGGGAATCGGGGAAGCCATTACGCCGAACGCCTTCATTCCGATGAAAGGCAAGATCACCGACGACTACGGTCTGAAGCGTCTCGGATTTGTATGGCAAACGGAACGAATTCCCGACGAAACGAAAACGCCTCCGCCGCAGGACTCCGCCCCCACCTCCTCAGAACCTTCCTCTGGAGAAAAATGGCTCCTCCAATTTGATGACCGGGAAACCCCACTCATGGAGTTTTTGGCGGACGGCACGGAAGCACACGCACTCGACACGGCAAGCATGGGACTTCTGCCAGGCGATCAATTCCACATTTGCATGATCGCAGAAGACCGAAATGACCTGGAACCGCAGGAAAAACGCCGTAATCGTTCCCAGACCGTCACCCTTGAAGTCGTTTCGCCCGAGCAGCTCCGATGGCGTCTCGAAGGACGTGAAGTCGTCCTCGGTCAACTTTTCGACGCCGTCTTTTCTGAGATCCGGGATTCGAAAGAAACACTTGCGACCTTTACATTCGACGGAATGGTTTCGGGACCGCAAAACGCCCAGGATCCGGCCGCGCACACCCCAAACGCACATGATGCCCCCCAAGACACGAGTGCTTCTGCCGCCCCCCAAGGTCCCCAAACAGCAGAAGGAAACGAAAACGAAACGGCAGTTGACAAAACAGAGGAAAAAGACTCCATGCAGGCTCTTTTGAGCTACAGAACAGAACGCCTCATTCAGAATGGCCGTAAAAATTCCCATGAATTTCACGGGATCGCGGAAGGGGTAGAGAATGTCTGCCTCCAAATGAAGCACAATCGGATCGACTCGCCGACCTGGCATGAACGCCTAGAGACAGGGATCCGCCAGCCGCTTCTGGAAGTCCACACCAAATGGATCCCGGAACTGGAGCACTCACTCATCCAGCTGCGTCAGGCAATTGACACTGGAAATACAGACTTAGCCCGGCAATGGCACGAAAAATCCGAAAAACAGATGGACGCACTCATCCTTTTTCTCTTCGCAGTGCGTGAAAAAATGCTCAAAATGCAGGACTTCAGCGAAATGACTGAAATGCTGCGCACTGTCATTCGTCAGGAAGAAGAACTCCAAGTTGAGATCAAAGACGCCAACCGTTCCGGTCTGAATGAATT
>JAFQOH010000184.1:0-4940 GCA_017403345.1 Thermoguttaceae bacterium | reverse complement strand
ACGCCGAGATCCGTAAAATGCTGGACTGACCGATCGGTTCGAAAAAATCCGTCCGAGACATCAACTTCCTTTTCGATGTCCCGGACGGTGCGAGTTTTCCGGGTCTGCACGTGCTTTTTCTGTGCTTTCAGTGGTGAGATCGGACAGGATCGATACACAGTTTCACCACTGAAGACACGGAAAATTCACAGAAAAACGCGGAAATTTAAACACGAAAAGCACGAAAAACACGAAAAACGCGGATCTTGCGAAATGTTTTTAAAAATGTTTTTAAAAATCCGTTTCGTATCTTTTTCGTGCCTTTCGTGAAATTCGTGTCAGAACCCGTTCACTGCGTTTTTTGTGTTTTTGAAAATCATCCCCAAATACCGATGTCCCCCTGGCAGAAAAATGAAAAAAGGACCACATATTCACGGTCCTTTTTTTCGTTTGATCACGAATCAGCCGGAAACGTTTGTCTCCGGCTGTTCTGCTTTTCTTCAACTCTTACTCTTCGCAGACTACACGGAAGCCCACATTGTAGACCTTCTGCCAAGCCGGGTAAGCCAGACGGTAGCCATTACGGGCCGTCTTCGGCATATCGAACCAGGAACCGCCCTTCGCAACTTTTTCGTTGGCGGGATCCATCGCGTTACGGCCGTCGTTCGCATTGTACGGATACGCTTTGTAGTCGGACAGCGTCCACTCGTTCACGTTTCCGTTCATGTCGTACAGTCCCCACGGGTTCGGCTGATAGCACGCAGTCGCCTTGCCCGGATCGACCGTGGCCGGAGCGTGTTTGTGCGTTTCGAAGTGCCAGCCCGGGATCATCTGTCCGTCATCGACACTCTTGACGCGCTTCCAGAATGCTTCAAATTCCGCGTGATTGACCGGCTGCGGATTCACGCCTTTGCAGACAAAGAGGTCCATGTTCTTGTCCGCCAGGTTCGCGTACGGACCAAAGTCGGCATCCAGACCGCCCCACCAGAACGGAGTGTCCGTTCCAGCTTTTGCGGCCCATTCCCATTCGGCTTCCGTCGGGAGACGGAATTTCTTGCCCGTCTTCTCGGAGAGCCACTTACAGAATTCCACCGCCTCGTTCCACGAAATGCGGATCACCGGCTGCTGCGGGAAGTTGTGCGCGTAACCGGGCCACGTGTGGTCCTTCCACTGCTGGTCGATGTAACGGCTGTCGTGATGCGGATCGAACAGATTGTACAGTTCGTTCGTCACTTCCGTCGTCATCATGTAGAACGGCTTCTCGATCGCGACTTCGTTACGGTTCGCTTCTGCCGGGTGTTTGCAGTCATCGCCGATGACAAATTTACCGGCCGGGATCTTCACCAGCTCGATCGCGACGGAATCGCTCACCGCGACCGTCATCTTTTCGCCGACCGTACCGTTCACGATAGTTTGTGCGCCTTCCGGAGCCTTCGTGTTCGGTTCGACCCATTCAGCGGGCTTCTGCCATTCCGGACGGTCCACTTTCATGAAGCTGCCCTTTTCCGGGTCTTCATGAAGGTTCGCATACATCGAGCGGATCTCCTGCGTACGCTTCGCCATTGTTTTCACGTGGTCCGAATTGCCGCGGAACGCCTCGGAGACTTCCGTCCACGTTGCATGGTACGGGCAGTTCATGTCCACCCACAGCGCGAGGGAGCGGAAGGAGAGGTCATCGAGCTTCACATTGTAGTGGTTTCCGTCACGGAGCATCTGGAACAGCGGCGACGTGTTCGTATGGTATTCCATCGGATAGAACATGTGCACGTCGCTTTCCGGACCCGGACGGCGGACGTACGGGATCAGGTCGATGTACGATTTTCCGTAGTGTCCATCCCACTCGTTTCTCGGACGGCTCGTGTCGGCGAAGTTCGGACGGCCTTCTTTCGAACCGTCATGGCAGCCGACGCAGTATTTATCCAGAACCGGCTGAACTTCACGATTGAAGCCCATCGGACGGGATTCGCCGTTGAATTCCTCGATCTTGCTCGGAGCCTTGAGCATCGCGATCGTCCGTTTCGCCGGAGTCACGCTGTTCTGGGATTCATGGCATCCATTGCACGTAACGCCTTCACCCGGCATACCAACGAGCCAGGAACGCATGAGCTGAACGGCGGAACCGTTTTCGTCAAGCGGCTGGACTGCGATCGGGGTGTTCGCAGGAATTTCAAAGAACGCAGAACCGTCTTCGTAGACCGGAACTTCGCCGATGAGGATCTTGGAGTCCCAACTGGCTTCAATACCCATCATGTTGTGGTTTCCAATGCCGCGGTAACCGTACTGGTAACCGAACAGACGGAGTTTCTTCACGATCCCGCGCGGCAGACCGGCGAGACCCGGGCCAAAGTAGACGTCTGTCAGGAATGCCGTCGCGTCTTTCTGACCTTCGATCAGACGGCTGGCGACGACCGGGGGGGTCGGACGTTCTTTCAAAGGCTGAGGCTCAAAGAGTCCCTTGCCCGGAAGTTCCTTGATCAGAAGCATATTATCGAACGTGTCGACGAGGTACAGACCCCACGGGGAATCCGGCCGCATACGTGCCGAGACGAGGAAATAGTCATCGCTCAGCGGGAACGGGAAGAGGAACTTCGGCCAGGAAGCGTCCACCAGCTGGTCCATGATCTTGGCTTCCGGTTTTTTATCGCGGAACGGGATCTGCTGAACGACGCCGTCGATCTCCTGACGGCCTTTGCGCGGGTCGATGACCCAGAGTTCACCCTGACGCTGTGCGGAACCATGGTGGCCCGTCACGATGGTCACGAATTTCGCGCTGCCCGGGATCGGTTTCGCGTAGAACATCGAGTTCGGCCAGTAGGAGTTCGAGCCGTAGTATTCTTTCTGGTCAGAACCATCCGGATTCATGTGCATCATGATTCGCGTAAAGTAGTGGTTGTCGTCCACATATTCCCAGCGCAGGTACATTACACGGCCGTTATTCAGCGTGATCGGGCACCAGTCCTGGTCCTGCTCAAACGTGAGCTGGCGGGTGGTCTTGCCGTCCGCTTCGACGCGGAAGATGTTTCCGACGTGACCGGCACCGCCGATGCACGGAACGCCCATCATCGAGGCGCTCGAAATGAACAGATGCGCGCCGTCCGGCAGGTAGCAGCCTTCCACATTGTCGACGTCTGCACCCATGAACGGGGTGATCTGCTTAAATTCGGTCGGTTTGTCCAGTTCCACTTCGAAAACTTCCCACGTTCTTTTTTCGGAAAGCGCGGTGACGAGAATGCGTTTCGCATCCCAGTTCAGGCAGATGTCGCCCATGTAGCCCGGACGCGGCGGGTCGATCAGGTGGCGCAGTTCGTTCGATTTCAGGTCCAGGATCTGGATCGTATTGTCGTTGGCACCCTTGCCGCGCGAACAGTTCGACATCCAGTTCGCTTCAAGGTTCGGGCTGGAAGCAACGCGGACCAGCACTTCTTTCGGAAGGTACGGGTTCGCGAGCAGTGCTTCACGGCGGAACGCAAGGAAACGCTCGGCGATCTTCACGACCTGTTCGCCGGCATTCGCGGACGAAGAATCGATCGCGGCGAATTCCGCTTCGTATTTCTTCAGTTCTTCCAGATATTTTTCTCCCGCGTATTCGTTCGGGAACTGTTTTTCCAGATTCTCGATCGCCATGCGGAGTGATTCCATCTGCTTCAGCGCATGAACGGCATCCGGAGCGATCTTGGCGAGGTTCAGCTCAAGCTGACGGCGCGCAAGGGCTTCCATCGTAGCAGCTTTTTCCTCGGGGGAACCGTAGAGGGTCGGGTCCGATTCATCGCCGATGATCTGAAGCTCGATCAGAGACATCCAGCTCGTCGCTTTGCTCTGGGCCTTGCCCGGTTCGCCGGCACGGATCGGCCAGGTGCTCCAGAAACGGAATTCGACCCAGTCAAACTGCTGATCGCCGATAAATTTGCCGTTCTCGGTCTCACGGAAGGAGGATTTGAAACCGCCTACATTGGAGCCGATGATCTTGTCGCCGGTGGTGAGCATGAACGCACCGTTAAAATTCGGTTTCTGGCCCGGATTTTTCTCATTGTTTACCAGGCGGATCTCATAGTCCTGATTCGCACGAGTATCGATATTTCCGGAGTAGACCGCGATCTCTTTGATCGAACGGGCTTTACCGAGGTAGATGACCAAACGGGCGGGTTTTCCTTCCACTCCGATTCGGCCGTCACCGCCGAGCTGACCGACGAGACTGTCGGAGATCGCCACATAATTCGAAGCATTGATCCCGGAAGACTCCACGATCTTCGCACCAGGGAAATTCAGGAAATTCAGGACGTGACCCACGGCGACGTCATTCTGCATCGTCGTGAACTCATCCGCATTTTTCGTCCAGGACTGCGTCGTCATTTCGACCTTCGCCTGAACGTTCGTGCCGAGAAGTGCAGCCGCACAAAGGCACATGGGCAGGATAAATTTTTTCAACATGGATCTCTCCAATACATCAAAAACCGATGAACGTAAAATTTCTTAAAAATACACAAAAGGGCAACCTTACTATTAAACCACAAATTCCCCATTTTGTCAACGACCCGCAGGCAATATTTTCGAAATTTTATCGATTTCTCAAAAAAATCACCCAAAGAGCAAAAACTTTTTGAACGGAGACAGGAATTCTTTTCCGACCCCGATTTCGCCCACTGAGAGCACTAAAATTTCGCAGAGAAACACTGAAAGAAAATTCCCCTCCTCCGGAGGGGCGGCTCTGGGAGGCGGCGCGTCTCGCGTCGCTTTTGGGAGGCGGTGCGTCTCGCGTCGCTTTTGGGAGACGGCGCATCTCGCGTCGCTTTTGGGAGTTTCTGTATTCAAGTCAAGGGGGTAAATTGTCAAAATTTTAATTATTTTTGAAATTTACCTTTTTGCTTGGTTCAGCATTCAAGCTGGGAAGTATTTTCCACAGGGGATCAGGTCAAGGACGAATGGGGCTTGGACTGATTTTCTCCCCAGTGCTGGCCGGTTTT
>JAFQOH010000183.1:0-1649 GCA_017403345.1 Thermoguttaceae bacterium | reverse complement strand
TCTGCGACCGATTTCATATCATGCAGATGCTGCATCGGACGATCACGGACTGTCGACGCACGATCTATCGCAAATTGCCGGACGAAACCGCCCGCCGAGCCATTAAGGGAAGCCGATTTATTTTGCTAAAAAGACGCTCCGACCTTGACCCGGCACAACGCGAACCGGAACGTCTTGAAAAAGCCTTGAATCTGAATTCGTATTATACAAGAGTCTGAGAGGGAAACGATTTCCAAAATGTTTCCCTCTCACGGCCGTAACGGATCGCGCGTGAAACCTTTAGCCCAAAATCTTACGCCGGGAATTTTACCACTGAGTACACAGAATTTTAAACACGAAAAGCACAAAAAAACGAATCACACGCAATGTTTTTAAAAATTTTTTAAAAATTCATTTCGAGTTTTTTTCGTGTTTTCCGTGAAATTCGTGTCAGGACACGTTCTCTGTGCCTTTTTTCCTCTCTGGATAGGTTCGCATATTCCGGAAGATCTTTCTATTGGGACTCTTTGATCCCGCGGAAGATCGGTACGCGCATGGAGTTTTTGCTGTCCGAAAACTCGGCATCTTCCGGGATCGAGGCTAAAATCGATTTCATGATGCCGTATTTGGCGTCAATATCGTCGGCATAGTGGATCAGGAGCGATTCCGGAGTCATGTTCGTCTTGGGCGCTCCCCATTCCGGAAGACGCTGGTGCGAGAGGATCGTGTGTTCCAGACGCAGCTGAAGTTCATGATCGAGTTGAAATTCCGGATCTTTCTGCTTCAATTCCGCCGCAGCATCCCGTACATAGTCACGTCCTATGACGATGTGACCGATGAGATTCCCCTCGGGCGTGTACTCGAAACCGGCCGCGGTCTGACGCAATTCGCGCAATTTACCGATGTCGTGCAGCGCAGCTCCGCAGGCAGCGACGCTGATGTTCAGCGGCGGGTCCATTTCCGGGTAGATCTCGGCGTAGCGGTGTGCGAGCGTGACGGCATTCCAGAGTACGTTCCGCGTATGCTCGAGCAATCCGCCGATGTGCGCATGGTGTTTCCCCATGGCTGCGGAGGAGGTGAGGATCGCTTCTCGGTACGTCTCAAAAATGTGCCGAGTCAGACGAAGAAGGCCTGGGTCGCTGACGTTCTGTTCCAGCATCTCCAGAATGTCGGCGTACATTTGCTCCGAAGAAAAACGGCTTTTCGGCATGCCCATCTCCGGATCGTAACCATCTTTTTGGTCCGCTTCGCATGCTTCGCGTATCCGCCGGATGTCGAGCCGTCCGCCGTATCTGTCCTCAACATAAAACGCGCGGATCTTGTAGTGGCCGCCGACCTGCCATTCCTGATCGCATTTGGAAAAGAGCGACGTATTTTCCCAGATCGGAAATGCGATCTCCCGCGTCTCGTCCCGAAACGCGACGCGCCAGTACGGTTTCCCTCCGGAGGTGAGGGCTTTTTCGCGAACAGACAATACGACGAAGGCGTCTGCTTCGACTCCTTCCTCAAGATCAGTCAGTTTCAAAATTTCCATACGCTTTCCTTTTTCTTTTGGAACCGTGAATGCCTGAAACTTGCTCCCTCTTCCTTCGCATCCGGAATTTACTTAATTTTTGCGCAATAAAAATTCCGGGGCGCTGCCCCGGACCCCGAGGACATTCTGCTGGACT
>JAFQOH010000017.1:0-31580 GCA_017403345.1 Thermoguttaceae bacterium | reverse complement strand
TTCTTCTTCGTCTTCAACGACTTCTTCTTCCTCGTCTTCAACGACTTCTTCTTCGTCTTCAACGACTTCTTCTTCCTCGTCTTCAACGACTTCTTCTTCCTCGTCTTCAACGACTTCTTCTTCGTCTTCGACTACTTCTTCTTCGTCTTCAACGACTTCTTCTTCCTCGTCTTCAACGACTTCTTCTTCGTCTTCAACGACTTCTTCTTCCTCGTCTTCAACGACTTCTTCTTCGTCTTCGACTACTTCTTCTTCCTCGTCTTCAACGACTTCTTCTTCGTCTTCGACTACTTCTTCTTCCTCGTCTTCAACGACTTCTTCTTCGTCTTCGACAGCTTCTTCTTCGTCTTCAGTTTCTTCTTCGACGGCTTCTTCAGCGTCTTCGACAACTTCTTCGACGGCTTCAGCTTCTTCTTCGACTTCAGCTTCTTCTTCGACTTCAGCTTCTTCTTCGACGGCTTCTTCAGCGTCTTCGACAACTTCTTCGACGGCTTCTTCAGCGTCTTCGGCTTCTTCTTCGACGGCTTCTTCAGCGTCTTCGACAACTTCTTCGACGGCTTCTTCAGCGTCTTCGGCAACTTCTTCGACGGCTTCTTCAGCGTCTTCAACGACCGAAACGGCAGCCGGAACAGCTTCCGCAGCCGGAGCTTCCGTCACTTCAGCCGGAGCCGGAACGGAGACTTCGGGAGCAGCTTCTTCAACCGGAACATCCTGGGTCGTCGCGGTGGCTTTTTCTTCCTTGACTCCCTCTTGCTGGACATTCACATCCGCAGCAGGCGTTTCTTTTTCAACTTTGGTATCCTGCGTAGCAACAGGTGCTGCGACAGCATTTTCCTCGACCTTAGCAGCTTCCGGAGCAACCGGGGCGGCCGGAGCAGCTTCTTCAACTTTCGCGTCTTCGGCAGGTGCAGCCGGAGCAGCCGCGGCGGCTTCTTCCTTAGCTTTCACTGCACTGCAGCAAGCCGGAACCGTTTTAATATTGTCTTCCTGAACCTGAGCGCAGGCTTTCGGCGCACGATAGACCGCACGGCGCAGACCCGCTTCAACATTCACGGCAACAAACATGACCGCAACCGCGGTGATCATCATAGCAAAGTTACCAATCTGGCGCATTCCAGAATCTCCTTAATAAAAATTTTAGTGGGAAAATTTTCCAAATTTTTTTTCTTTTCTTCGGTAAATTTTCAATTCGATTTTGAAAATTTCGACCATCACTCAACGACCGGATCTTTCATGAATCTTTAATTTTACCGACCGAGTAAAAACACTCTGATGAGTGATCCCTCAATTTACTTCTATTTTAACTCATTTTTCAATTAATTCAACCACTCTCACCTGTTTTCGGCAAAAAATTTACCAAAAATCTACAAATTTTCCATTTTCCTCACTCAATACATCTTCCCAGCAACATTTTAGGCAATTTGTGTCGATTTTATCAATCATTTATCTCTATTATAGAGGTAATTTTCTGCTTTCTAAAAATTTTTTGGAGAACTTTTGAGCAAACTTTTGCGGCAAGATCCATTTTATCGTAAAAATCAATTCAATCAAACTGTTTTTGGGTCGTCAATGCCGAAAATTTTTCAAAAAAATTATTCATTAAATTCAACACGACCGGCACAATACCACCCAAAATCAGAACCAGACGTGTTTTTCCTGCACATTCCGACACAAATATTTCAGGCTCTTCCGGAAAGTGTGTACCGATCCAGGTTCCGATCTCACCACGGAGTGCACTAAAAAGAAAGAGGAAAAAGGGAGTGAACGTCTCCTGACACGAATTTCACGGAAAACGCGAAAAGAGACGAAAGATTTCAAATATTTTTGATCGCCTTTTGGTAAATTTCGCATTTTTCCGAGTTTTTCGTGTTTCCTTTCCGTGTTTTCAGTGGGAACTCTTCCGTGTTTTCAGTGGGCACTCTTCCGTGTTTTCAGTGGGCACTCTTCCGTGTTTTCAGTGGGAACTCTTCCGTGTTTTCAGTGGGAACTCTTCCGTGTTTTCAGTGGGAACTCTTCCGTGTTTTCAGTGGTGAAACGGTACGCAGTTCCCGGCTGGACCATATATCCAGTTTTTCTCAAAACGCACTGCTTCCAGCTTGCCTCGTTTCGATCAAAATTAAAGTTTCCACGCGCTGTGTCGTGTTCAGTAAATTCAACGAATTTCCTTCCCCCGTAGAAGTCAGCGGAGGAGTCAGTCCCGGTGAAAGAAGAAAGAACTTTTCAGTATTCCATCGATACCGTTCCCGAAAACGAAACTGCCCGATGAGAGGCACTTCGATCTTTTCCGTTTCTCTTCCGCTGCGAGTCATGGAGGAGATATTCATCGGAAAAAAGCGATCCAGATGATTTACCTGAAATTTGATCTGCGCATCCACCAAGCCGCCGTCCGCCGAGAGGAGGGGCATCAGCTCAAAGGTGAAACCGTCATCCAAGAGCGCTTCCTCCGTTTTCAGACCACCGGCTTCCGGATCTTCCATCTGAAAATTTCTCGCATATCTCCGAGTCCGGACCCATTTCAGCTCCATTCTCTGTCCGTTCGGCACTGCCTTCGTCTCGACCGTGTGGTTCACGAATCCCGGGGAATCTTCCAAAATGTCCATCACGACCCGAAAATCATCCGGGCGGATCGTCCAGGCCTGCGACCCCATGGAAAAACTCGGAACCGGAGTCATGCGATTTCCGATCTTCTGTCTCCAGTACGGAGTATTTACCGTAAAGATCCAGACACGAAAATGGTGCGAGACCGGATCGATCCCCGTAAACCGCTGCACAACGTTCTCGACCTGCAGCTGGACCTGGGGCACATGGTAGATATTCACGCTGTTTCTCGTGACGTTCAGCATCGCCGGGATCTCCGAATGCCAGACTTCAAACCCCGTTTCCATCAGGATCCAGTCCATCACGGCAGCCTCGGGACGGCTCATCTGCGGAAAATGCGCGGTGTACGCCGAAATATCATACTCCCGCCAGATCTGTCCATGCTGATTCGGCAGCCCGGTCTGCGTCTGCGCCAAAGTACTTCCTAACGTTCCCCAGAGCAGGGCACAGATACAGCAGAAAAATCCGGCGATCCGCCCCCAAAACCGACAGTTCCCTTTTTTCTCCATCTTCTTTTTCCTCCCATTTCATTTCCCCTGCCAAATGCCGTGCACCTCCGATCCGTGCACCTCCGATCCGTGCACCTCCGATCCGTGCACCTCCGATCCGTGCACCTCCGATCCGTGCACCTCCGATCCCTGCACCTCCGATCCCTGCACCGGCCGATCACTCTATTCGGAAAGAAAAAGGTCCATCCGGGAACTGCGTACCAGTTTTACCACTGAATACACTGAATACACTGAACACACTGAACACACTGAAAACTCACAGAGAAACACTGATCTTGATCCAAAAAGCAGTAAAAAACAGACTGCTCGAACAAATTTTGAATTTTTAAAAATCCATTTGCGTCTTTTCGTGTTTCCCGTGAAATTCGTGTCAGGACACGTTCACTGCCTTTTTCCTCTTTCTTTTCAGTGTGTTTCTGCGTCTTTTCAATGCTCTCAGTGGTGAGATCCAAACCTGGATCGGTACGCATTTTCCTGAAGAGCCAAGAAAAAGAGGGGGACTCTGCGGGGATCCCTCCTCTTTTCTGCTTAAAATATCCGCGTCATTTTAACATATCCGCGTCATTCCGGTTTCCCGAAAAACGATCTTTTCAGAAATCAGCCTTCTTCGTCAAACTGCAGCTCAGTCTTCTTCTTCCAGCTGCTCTTCGATCTCCGGCGTGAACTGGTAGTTGGAGTAGACTGCCGAGACGTCATCGTGATCTTCCAAACGGCTGATCAGACGCTGGATCTTCTGCGCGTCTTCCAGATTCGAGATCTCGATCGTGTTCTGCGGGATGCGGGAAATATTCGCTTCCACGACAGAAACTTCCGCCTTCTCAAGCGCCTCCGCCAGTGCAGTAAAGTTCTCCGGCTCGCAAGTGATCTCGTAGATGCCGTCATTCAGCGAATAGTCGCCGTCAACGTCCATGAGCAGTTCCATGAGCGCTTCCTCATCGATCTTCTCTTCTTCCACGACGACCAGACCTTTTCGGTCGAACATGTATCCAACGCACCCGGTATTTCCCATCTTGCCGCCGCAGGATTCAAAGATCTTGCGCACTTCCGGCGCCGTCCGGTTTCGATTGTCCGTCAGGATCTCGCAAATGACGGCAGTGCCGGCACAGCCGTAACCTTCATACAGGATCTCTTCCATGACAGCGCCGGCAGAGGCTTCGCCCGATCCTTTTTTGATCGCACGTTCAATATTGTCACGCGGCATGCCGACCGATTTGGCTGCGTCCACCGCAAGACGAAGACGAGCGTTCATCGACGGATCCGAACCGCCGCGGGCAGCCGTGATGATGCTTTTCGCAAGACGGCTCCAGACCTTGCCTTTCTTCGCGTCAACAGCCGCCTTCTTGTGTTTGATGTTCGCCCATTTTGAATGTCCTGACATATTCTCTCCTCACGAGTTTTTCAAAATTTTTAACTGAGCCTCAACATGCTTCAGGTCCTTGGGATCCAGATCCTGATTTTTCTGCTGAGCCTCCTTAAACTGTTTCATTGCTTCTTCAAAATACTGTATCGCCTCTTCCTTTTGCCCCAGCGCAAGAGCAGTGTCGCCAAGATGACTGAAAACGACAGGGTCATCCAGATCCTTCGCAGCCTCTTTCAGCGTCTCGTACGCCGTCTCAAACTCTCCAAGCCGATAGTAGATCCATCCCAACGTATCCAAATACATCGGGTTTCCAGGTTCCGCCTTCAGCGATTCCCGGGAATATTGCAGTGCGCGCGCCAAACGCCGATTTTCGCAGGCCCAAAGGTACGCAAGGGAATTCTTGGCGGAGGCGTCATCCGGAAATTCATCCAAAATACTCCGTATCAGTTCTTCCGCAGCCTCTCGGTTGCCAAGACGCTCCTCGACCACGGCCGTCATATTTCGGATCATCGAAACCGCACGACGGTTAAATTCCGCACTAAAATTGGTCTGAAGCTCATCCAGCAGCTTTCTTAAAAGTACCCGCGCCTCTTCATACCTCTGAGTCTGCCGGAGCCAGTTCGCCTTCAAAAAGATGAACTCCAGATCGTCAGGATCCCTCTCCAAAAGGGTCTGGATCAAACTCTCCGCCTCCTCAAACCGTCCAAGCATGAGCAGAGAATAGGCGTGTGCGACCGAAAAACGCATCTCGCCCGGGATCCGGCTGCGAAGTGTTCGATAGCACTGTTCCGCCAATTCCAGCGCATCTTCGCCTTCCAAGACCGCACAGATCTCAAGCACGAACTGTATGATATTCTCTCGATTTTTGGACGTGATCTTCGTCCGTTCCAGCTCCGCGGCAGCCAGAGAACAGAACATCAACGCGAGCTCCGAACGCTCCATGCGATGCGCGGCGACCGCAAGAAAACCATATTTCGCCCACAAAAAATTCTGCGAACTGCGGCGCTGCCGGCTCTCCGATGCTCTATCTGGAGCCGTTTCCCCCTCTTTTTCGATCTCCTGCAGCGCAGCCGTAAAAAGCTGATCCGCAAAACGGACAAATGACTCATCCTGCAGGGCACGCTCCACAGCATCATCCAAATCGGCGGCACGCTCCGTCTCTTTCGCCCCGGTCGGATCTGCGTCCGCACTCGCACTTTCCGCACTCGCACTTTCCGCACTCGCACTTTCCGCACTCGCACTTTCCGCACTCGCACTTTCCGCACTCGCACTTTCCGTACTCGCAGTTTCCGCGCTTTCCGCGCTTTTCAGTTCCTCTGCTCCCGAGCCGGCGTAACGTTTCTCTCTTTCTTCCAAAAGCTGCAGGAACTGCCCGCAAAGATCTTCCAAAAGCAGCGTCGGACCAAAATCCACCTCGGAATTTCGGATCAATCTCCAAAACGCCTCTTCAAAATGCTCACGCTCGCCCAAGTGCGCCGCGAGGACCATCGTATCCAGCGCATACCGTTCCAGATCTGTACTCCACAGTTCCCGGTAGATCGCAAACGCCCGTTTCTTGGCGTCCTTTCCGCCGATACTCTTCTTTTCCGCTTTTTCTCCAGACTCTGTATCCTCGGCCTCGATCGCCAAGTACGCATACTCCTGCGCGATCCGAGCCTTTAAAGCCGTAGAGTCAGGCCGCTTTTTCTGAATATTTTCCAGGAACGTCAGCATCTCCTCTTCACGTCCCAGCGTTCGGAGGATCGCCTCCAGAAGCGCGAACGGCTCGCCTTCCTCCTCATGGCCCAACTCATAGGCCTCAAGAGCCAGCTTCAGCGCACGCTCCGCTTCCTTCCGCACATATGCGATCCTAGCCGATTCGAATGCCTGGAGCGAACGCAATTCATCTCGCTGTCCCTGCGCCTCCTCTTCCGAAAGTTCCCCTGCCGCCAGCTTCTGCTCATACAATTGCATCAGCTCGCCAAGGAGCGTCTCCGCTTCATCCGCCAGCTCTTTTGTGATGCAGACATCCAGCAAAAGAAGCAGATTTACCTCGCGGCTGTCCTTAAACAAAACCAGCTCCTCTTCCCGGATCCCATACCGCTGCGACTCTTTCAGCATCATGTGGACCGCTCGTAAAGAAACCAGCGCACGATCCAGATTTCCAGCCTGATATTCCGCCCAGCCCAATCGGTCATGGATCAGCATGCGCAGCGGTCCCGCCTCGTTCACCGGTACCGTCTCAAGAAGCGCCCGGTACGTCCGTACCACACGCTCATTTTCATCCAGTCGAGCAGCACACGACGCTAAACGGTCCAAAACAGGAAGCCCAAGAAGGGATGGATCGGAAATTTGGTCGAAATATCGAAACGCCTCATCGTAACGTTTCTGATGGACCGCCAACGAAACCAGAGAAATCAGGACCGCATCAGAAGAAACATACTGACAGGCACGCTCGTAGCATTGGATCGCCTGTCTTTCGCGCTTTTCAGCCTCAAAAACTCGTCCCCGAAGAAAAAGATGCTCGGCAGTGAGAAGATCCTGCTCCGCTGCCCCAGGGCCTTTCAGCACCGGCTGAAAATCTCCCTGAAGGACCGAATACCCCGTCACCGGAGCATCTCCACCCGTTTTCAGTTCCTGACCGGCACAAAGATCCCCCAGACCCCAGAAGAAAATGGGGCACAAAAAAGCAGAGCAGACCTTCTGTACATTCTGAAAATGAACTCTCATCCGGATCTCCCTCTGCTTACTTGCCCCAAAAATCTCCACAAACTGCCGAAACGCTCCAAACTTCAGTTTCCCAAAGTGGATCGCTCCGCCGCAAACAGCCTATTTCCCACTCTTCGGCGATTTCGCAGCCTTGGTACTCTTGACCGTCTTCGATTCCTTCGCAGCCTTTTCTGTCTTCACTGTTTTCTTGGCCTTTTCAGCCTTTTCAGCCTTTTCAGCCTTTTCAGCCTTTTCAGCTTTCCCAGCTTTCTTCGCCTTTCCAGCTTTTACCGCCTTCTTACTGCTTTCTGGCGTTTCAGACTCCAGCTTCTCGGCAGATCCAGGCTTCGAAACAGACTCCTCGCTCTTCTTAACGGATCTCCGAGCCGATTTCTTTTTCGGTGCCTCTTGAGAAACTTCCAGAAGTTCCTCCTGGGCCCCTTTCTTCCCCTTTTTCACCGGCTTGTCGGCAGCCGACTCTTCATCCGCAGATTTTTCGGCCGTCTGTTTTTTGCTCTTTACCGATTTCCGCGCCGGCTTTTCAGACACCACATCCTGAACGTCCTCTCCTAATTCCTGGAAACCATCTCTCCCCTGCATCTGTCTACGGGAAGACTCTTCCAAGTAACTCTGTTTCGCAAGCTCTTCCTGGTTTTCGTAAATGTCCTCGTAACGCTCTTTCTGCTCACGGCCATAGTAATCCGGGTCGTTCTTCAGGACGTCCTCAATATTTGCCTTCTTCGGCACGACTACCGGTTCTGGAGTCTCCATCGTGTTCTCGATGCGAACTTCACGGCGGCGCGGCATCCTGTCACGAAAATCCGGAGCAAAAGATTTCAGGAACGAAATGATCTTGCGCGCTTCAGGATTCTGCACGAACATCGCAGCCATTTGATGGAGCAGAGAGAAAAATTCCATCCCCTGGTTCTTCGAGATCGCACGATTCAAACCAGCAACTTCACACTGGTCGATGTCTTTCTCCGAAATGATCCCCAAAACATAAAGAAGACGCTTTTCCCCATTTCCGACCGGGATCCCATGACGACCAAATGCGACCTGAGCCGTGTAGTTGATCGAAAATGGCGTGCCGCCCGGGATCGATTCCAGTTTCTCGTAAGCCTCCTTGATGGTCTTCTTCCGAATATCATCCAAGTCAAATGTGTACCGCTCTTCAAATACGGAACGGAGGATCTTCCGCAGCTTCACGGCCGTCCCGCGCGGATCCGGCAGCTGCGGCATCAGTTCCGCAAGTTCCGTCGTACTGCTCACTCGAACTTCATTCCAGCCCGACATCGTCTGGACCAGAGCACTGAATGCGGTATTCGCGGCTTCAAAGGTGGCGTCTTCCAGGCACGTCGCATACAGAAAATGCTCCAAAACCGTCCGCTCCACAGGCTCGACGGCTGAAAATTTCTTTTTCAGTTCCGAATAGAAACGCTTCAAAACGTCCGTACGGTTTGATGAACTCATCTATTCCTCCCTATCCTTGAAAAGTCTGTGCGGTTACGCCGCTTGGATCACTCATTCCCTTCACTCGGAGCACTTGCAGAAACGTCTGCCGCCTCTTCCTTCAGCTCGCCAATGCACGTTTCACGATCTTCTTCCGGAGGAAGGACCTCACGAAGAAGTTTCGCGATCTGGATCGAATGCTTCACCCCTTTATCCAGCACAAACAATACGCGCGGTGTATAACGCGTCTGGATCCGGTCCGCGATCTTTCTCTGAAAAAATCCGGCCGCATTCTGAAGCCCTTTCAGGCACAGCTTCTGCTTCGCCTCCGTTCCCATGATGGAAACGTGTACCTTCGCCTGCTGCATATCGCCCGACACTTCCACGTACGTCACCGTCACGTCTGACACACGCGGATCCTGAATATCACGCAGGATCGACATTCCGATTACTTCTCGGATCGCTTCCGCAGCTTTCAAAACTCTTCTCGTAGCCATTCACTACCCTTCTTTGACTCTTTTCAATGTTCTGATCACGCGCAATACTTAAAAGGTTCGTGCGACCGACTCGATCTGGAATGCTTCGAAAATGTCGCCTTCCTTCACGTCATTGAAGCCCGCAAGACGCATACCGCATTCGTAGCCGTCACGCACTTCCTTCACGTCATCCTTCTCTCGCTTGAGCGTATCCAGGGAGTACGTACCGATCACGCGGTTATTGCGGATGATACGGATCTTGCAATCTCGCAAAATCGAACCGGAAGTCACGCGGCACCCAGCCACCGTACCCACTTTCGAGATCTGGAACGTCTGCTGCACCACCGCTCGCCCAAGTTCTTTCTCGTGCTCTTCCGGAGTCAGCATCCCTTCCAGCGCGGCCTTCACATCTGCTGTCAGCTGGTAGATGATGTCGTAACGGCGGACCTGAACGCCTTTCTGCTCGGCAAGTGCACGCGCATTTTCATCCGGAACGACGTTGAAACCGACGATGATCGCATCCGACGCATCGGCAAGCTGTACGTCCGCTTCCGTGATACCGCCCACGGAGGCCTGGAGGATCGAGATCTGCACTTCTTCATGCTCCAGCTTGCCAAGCTCTTTCTTGATGGCTTCGATCGAACCGCGGACGTCCGTACGCAGAATAATGTTCAGCGTCTTGACCTCTTTACTCCCGAGCGAATCGAAAAGACCTTCCAGCGTAACGTGCGACTTCGCACTTCCGGCAAGCTGGGAAAGATGCTCCTGTTCCGCGCGTTCTTCCGCAAGACGACGGGCATCTGCGATCTCTTCCAATACGTAAAATTTATCCCCGGCGCCCGGTGCGGAATCCAAACCGAGAACATTTACCGGGATCGCTGGACCGGCACTCTGGTACTTTTTGTGTGCGTCCAGCGTATCGACCATCACCTTCACGCGCCCGTACGTGGAACCGCAGACCATGACGTCGCCCGTGTGGAGCGTACCGTTCTGCACGAGCAGTTTCGCCACGACGCCGCGTCCCTGCTGGATCGAAGATTCCACACAGACTCCGCGCGCAGCTCGCTCCGGATTCGCACGAAATTCCTGAAGTTCCGCGACCATCAGGATCGTTTCCATCAGATCGTCGATACCCTCGCCGGTCAGAGCTGAGCAGCGGACAACTTCCACTTCACCGCCCCATTCGCTCGGGGTCAGCTCATTCGCTGCGAGTTCCTGAAGGATGCGCATTTCGTTGACGCCCGGAAGGTCGATCTTGTTCAGCGCGACGATGATCGGCACTTCTGCCGCTCGTGCGTGACTGATCGCTTCTTCGGTCTGCGGCATGACGCCGTCGTCGGCTGCGACGACGATCACTGCGATGTCCGTCGTATTCGCTCCGCGGGCTCGCATTTCCGTGAACGCCTCGTGACCCGGAGTATCCACGAAGGTCACCGATTTGTCTTCGTACTTCACATTGTACGCACGGATGTGCTGCGTGATACCGCCTTTTTCGCCGGAGACCACATTGATGTTGATGATCCGGTCAAGCAGAGACGTCTTCCCGTGGTCAACGTGACCAAGGAACGTCACGACCGGAGGACGCGCGACCAGATCTTCCTCATTATCGTCATCTTTATCCAGCTCGCCGAGAAGACGTTCTTCCAGCGTCACTTCAGGACGAATATCGACCGGAATGCCGAAAGATTCCGCCAAAAGCTGGACCGTCGTTTCATCCAGTGCAGACGTGATCGTCATCGGCATGCCGAATTCCATCATCAGTTTGCCAAGTACCTTCGCGGCCGTCAGACCGACGCCTTCGGCAAACGATCGGACGGTAAGCGGAAGCTGAAGAACGTAGCTGCTCTTACGCGGCGCGGCAACATTCGCGGTTCCGCTGCCTCGCTGTTTCTTCCAGCGGACCCGGGAACCATCGTCATCATCGTCATCCATACTGATCCGACGGCTGCGTCCACGTTTATCCACGGCGCCGAAACGCGGGTCGCGTCCAGGGGCGTACTGATTTTCCATCTCGCCGTTTCCTGTACGCTTACCCGTTTCCTTACGCTGTTTTCCGGCCGCCTTCTTGCCGAATTTCGACACGGTCTCATCCATCGCGACGGGAACTGGCATCGAGGAACGGATATTTTTATCCGAAACTCCCGTACTGCGGCGATTCTTTTTGTCGCCCTGACGATCCGAAGACCCTGCACCGGACCCAGACTTCTCGCGGCCTTTGCCGTCTTTCCCGTCCTTGCCATCCTTACCGTCACGGCCGCGATTGCGTCCATCTTTGCCGGCATCTTTCGTACGGGTCTTTTCCAACTCCTGTTCCATGCGGCGCATGATGGAATCATCACCGGCACGGGCAGCAAGGATCTCTTCCTTCGTCAAACGGAGCGCTGGCTTCATCGCGCCTTCCGAGTCCGCAGGTTTCTTCGCGACCGGCGTTTTCGCTGCAGGCAGAGGTGCGAGACGCAGACCTGGCGTACGGCGTTCTTCACGGTGACTGTGAGTCTTCGGAGACTCTTTGTCGTCATGACGGGCAGGACGATTACCGGAAAGTGTCGGCATGGATGTGTCAAATGCGGGACGGACCGGCGCGGCGATCTGTGCCTGCATCGCAATCTTTTCCGCGACAGAAAGACTAGGGGTACGGCCAACCGAGTCCGAAGAGGCATCTTTTCTCGATTTTTTGGAAGAAGCTGCGGCATTCTTACGCCGATCTCGCCCCATTCCGTCCTTCACCGATTTACGTCCATCTTTCGAAAGCGGCCTCGTTCCGGCTGCGGTCCGTTTCTCTTCTGAACGCTCCGTTCGTGCGTCCTCCGCGTCGCCAGCACTCTTCATTTCCTGCGGAATGTCCGATGCGTTTTCGGATCTTTCCGGCAATACCGTTTCGGAAACCGTCTCTGAAGACGCAGGACCACCGTCCGACACATTCTGTACACTCTCTGCTGTTCCCGAAGACGGACTCTTCACGTCGATCTCTTGTGTATTTTCAGAAATCTGCGTATCGATAGATCCCGACTGCGGCTCAACGGAAGCATCCGCAGAGGCAAATGCAGCGGCATTTTCAGATTTATCCTGCGGCAAGATACCTTCCGAAGAAACACTTTCCGATGTTTTCGGCGTCTCTGCTTTCGGCGTCTCTGCTTTCGGCGTCTCTGCTTTCGGCGTCTCAGCTTTCGGCGTCTCAGCTTTTAGCGTCTCAGCTTTCGGCGTCTCAGCTTTCGGCGTCTCAGCTTTCGGCGTCTCAGCTTTCGGCGTCTCAACTTTCGGCGTCTCAGCTTTCGGCGTATCAGCTTTCGGCGTCTCAACCTTCAGCGTCTCAACATTCGACACATCCGCTTTCGGCGTATCGGCTTTCGGTGTCTCGGCCTTTTCTGTGCGGCGCGGCTTGGAGGGAAGTGTCGGCACACGGCCCGAAACCAATCCTTTGGGAGGTTCCACTGGCCGCGGCGTATCCGCGATCGGAGTGCGGGAAGGACGTGCCGTTCCTTTTGTAAAGTGCTCTCGGACCTTCACCGCATCTTCGTCGGAGATAATGGCCAATGCAGAACCTCCCTTGATGCTCAGGTTATTCTGATTGCACCACTCCATTACCAAATTTTTATCGACATTTAATTCTTTAGCTAATGCAAAAACCCGAATCGACAATCGACACACTCCCTGACGGCAGGCCTGCCGCCTCATGGCAAATTAACTTACATGGAGAGCCTCCCGACAGACCACCACGGAACTGTCGTTACGGAAACGCAAACCGTCACGGCTTTCGACTCTCCCGTAGAGAAAACATTTCGCTGGTTTGAAAACGAAACAAGGCATCCACTAGTCCTGTTCATCTCGCACCACATCCTGCTGCGCATCCTGTTCTTCACTGCGACGCTCAGCTTCTTCAATAATGGCATCCACTTCTTCGGCAGAAAGTCCGCTCATCTCCATCAGCGCATCCGGCTCGATGATCGAAAGGTCATCGTAGGACATGAAACCCTCGCCGGTGAGGCTGTTTGCAAGATCCGGAGTCACTCCGTCGATCGAACAGAATGCGGCAACTGCCTGGTCGAGCTGGCCCTGCAGTTTATCCTGCGTCATGATCTCGATGTCCCACCCGCACAGTTTGCTCGCGAGCTGCACGTTCTGACCGTGACGGCCAATGGCTATCGAGAGGTTCGGCTCGTTCACCAGAACGATCGCACGACCAAGCATACTGCAAAGGATCACGTCCTCAACGACCGCAGGCTGAAGCGCCTCCATGATGAACTCGATCGGATCGCCGGACCACTGCACGATGTCGATGCGCTCGCCGCCAAGTTCATCCACGATATTCCGGATCCGGTTACCGCGCATACCGACACAGGCGCCTACGCAGTCTACGCGCTGGTCAACGCTCCAGACCGCAACTTTCGAGCGAACTCCCGGCTTACGCGCGATACTCTTGATCTCGATCACGCCGTCCGCGATCTCCGGGATCTCATGTTCAAAAAGACGAGCCACAAAAACCGAACGGATCCGGCTGAGCGTCACCTTCACGCGGGAGGCCTGCTTACGCACATCCACGATCACCGCACGGACCCGGTCACCAATGCGGTACCCTTCGCCGCGTCCGCCGCGTCCTGTACCATGGATCTGCTCCGATTTCGGAAGATGCGCTTCCATACCCGAAAGTTTCACCGTACAGCCTCCCTGTTCGAACCGGCCGACAGTACCCATGACCATCTGATTGACCTGGCTCTGGAATTCTGCATAGATCCGGTCACACTCCGCCTCGCGGATCTTCTGGATCATCACCTGCTTAGCCGTCTGCGCACCGATACGCTTCACGATCTCTTCCAGCGAGATCGACTCGCCGTTGAATGCCGCATTGACTTCTCCCGACACGCGATCGATATGCACAGAAATCATATTTTCATCGCCGGGGTAATTCTTCTTCATCGCCGAGATCAGAGCCGCCTCAATGCCTTGAAACACCTCTTCTTTACCGATGCCTTTGTCACGATGAATCGTATCTACGTACCTAAGCAGTTCACTTGGGTTCATTGACTTCCTTCCATTCGATTAAACGAATCAGAAAAGTACCCGCATCCGCCGAAATTTCCATCCCGCAAACACAGCAAGCCGGAAAGAGAGCAGAAAGTCCCCTCAAACCAGCAAAACTTTTCATTTCCTGTATTTCAACGACAAAAAGCCGCGTGCAGGAAAAACCTTTCCCACACCGGCTTAAAACCGAAAATGGAGCGGAGGAGAGTCGAACTCCCGGCCTCAACATTGCGAACGTTGCGCTCTGCCAACTGAGCTACCGCCCCGAATTTTTCCATCATATCTTCTTTACTGAAGATGGCATGAAGTATACAGCATTTTCAAATTTTGTAAATGGGGGGCAACGCTTTTTTTAGACATTTTCTAACAAATTTTCCCTTTTTTTAGAAATTTTCTTCGAAACCTTTTATCTAACATTTCCCCATCTCTCGTATTTTCCCCAAATCCACCTACACCCCCTTGACAAAACTCACCTTTAAGGATAAATTATTTTAAATGAAAAGTCAAACGCTTCTTTTTTTTCACATTATTTTTTCACTTTAAGGAGTTTTTTCATGAAAACCACCCGCCGTCAATTTCTCACCGCTGCCGGAACTGCCGTTCTGGGAAGCGCGCTGTGCGTGAACTTTCCCCTTTCCGCTCAGACGCCCGACGAAGTCGAAATGACCGTCTGCCAGCTCACGAATAAGACCCGCTCGCAGATGATGTCCTACATTATCCGCACGAAGACCGGCGAGCTGATCGTCGTGGACGGCGGGATGCCCGGCGACGCGGACCACCTGCTTGAGATGCTCGAAAAGCTGGGCGGCCCGAACCCGAAAGTTTCCGCGTGGTTCCTCTCTCACTGTCATGGAGACCACGTCATGGCGCTGACGGAACTCATCCGGACGGACCGGCTGCCGGAAGTTGAAAAGATCTGCTTCCATTTCCCCTCGAAAGAGTGGCTTGGCGGCGTGGAGCTGGGAGGCATTCCCTACCGCACGAAGTTCTTTGAGGCGATGGAAAAGGTGCAGGACCGCATCGTCACGACGCAGAAGGACCAGAAATTCACCTTTGGACCGCTGACCGTCACGGTGCTGAACGATCCGTATCTGTGCGAGCGCAACCCGATCAACAACTCGAACGTCTGCTTCCGGTTCGAGACCAAAAATTCCTCGCTCATCTTCCTTGGAGACCTCGGAAACGAAGGAAGTACGGAACTCCTCAAACTCCAGCCCGCGGAAATGCTCCGTGCCGAGGCCGTCCAGATGGCCCACCACGGACAGCAGGGGGCGACACGGGAACTCTACGCCGTCATCGCGCCGAAGATCTGTTTCTGGCCGACCCCGGACTGGCTCTGGAACAATGACCGCGGAAAAGGCCCTGACTCCGGACCGTGGAAGATCCGCCTCGAACAGCAGTGGATGAAGGAACTCAACGTCCAGACCCACTACATCGGGAAAGACGGCACCGTCTGCGTCGATCTCGACTGAAAACGCCCGCAAAAACGCAGGATCCGCGCCTCTTTTTTCAACGCGGATCCTGTTTTCTGAATTTTTTGAAAAAAAACCGAAAACCATTCTCCCCCCCTTGCATTTTTCTTCCGTTTGAGTTATCCTGAAAGTTGGAGAGATCTCCCGTTCTCCCGTCCAGTTCGTCTCCCTCATTCAAGGAGTTTTTGCCATGAAAGAACGTTCAAGGCTCGCTGACGTATTTTATGTCCTCACGATCATGGGGACCGTGTGGGGCATGATCTGGTTATTTCCATTTATTTGGACCGTAGTGATACTTGGGATCAAGCAGTGTTTTTCCTGTCGGCTTGATTTTTCGGCTCAAATTGATAAGCTGCCATTTTTATGTGCGCTGGGGGCTGGTATCCTCCTGCTTTTGAACCGAAAAACCAGTCTGTCTCTCTGGGGGGGCTTTCTTTTGATGATAAACCTTGAGAGTATCGTTGTGCTCGCCATTTATTCATTCCTTCGATAGAAAGCCGTTACCTTCCCAAAACTCGTAAAGCAGGAAACATATTATGAAAAAAACTGTATCGCTCATTCTGTGCGCACTCGTTATCGCGGGAACCGCATGTTTCATGACCCTGGAATTTCCCGGTCTCTGGCTATGGACACTGTTTGGAGTCGGCGAACGGACCCGCTCGATCCCCTGGTTTTCGTTCCTTTGGAAGAGCCATGTGGCTTTTACGTCTTTCCTTCCGATCCCGTGCTGTCTGGCCGGATATTATTTCATGCGCCGCGGCAGAAAAGAAGCTCATTATCCGGCCGCAAAATTCATTTTTTGGATAAATCTTGCCCTGATCGTGAGCCTTGGTCTGATCCTGGGTTGGGAACTTTGTTTTTAGGAGCTAAGAATCGTTATTCAAGGAGTTTTTGCCATGAAAGAACGTTCCATTACTGCTGACGTATTTTACGTCCTCACGATCATGGGGACTGCGTGGTTCATGTTCTGGGCATTTCCCGGTCTGTGGATGTGGACGACGCTGGTGATCTGCCAGTGGATGTTGCGTCTGTTTCCTCACTTCAAGGAGCTGATGGTGTTCTGCCATATCCTCGCGTGTCTCTTTCCGATCCCGTGTTGTCTGGCCGGATACTTTCTCATGCGCCGGAATAAAGAGGAGATCCGCTATCCGGGGGCGGCATTCATTTTTTGGCTGAATCTCGCGGTCATCGTATTTTTTGGGTCATTCCTCCTCTGGGGAGCCCTCACCGACAAACTTCCATTTTAACGGACGCTTGAAAAACAGATACCCCGCAGGTTCCGCATCTGCGGAGGAAATGAAAGGAGATTTTCCATGTTTCGCGGCAGGCAACGGGCTATGCCTCATGTATAATTTCACCTCGTGGGCGAACATGATCTCCCGCTGAAGACGTTTCTTTTCATTTCGGAGGCGAAGGGCTTTTTTCCGTTTCCGTTTTCTTTTTCTTGACATCTCGGATAGAATATCGTGACCAAAGCGTGAAATGCGCGGAAGTTCTGTGCCTCAAACTTGAAACAGGAGGAAGATATGCGAATCCTTTACCTTGCGGGCGCGATCGCGATGCCCGTTCTTTTCATCCTTGGCATCAACATGATGCCGGTGAAAGATCCGACTTTTTTCAGCCGGGTCTTCATTCCTTTTGCGATTTTCGCGGGTCCCGTTGTGGGTCTGATCGCCGCGATGATCTACCTGTGGAAACTCCAGCGGGAAAGCGTCCCCGGCACGTACCGCACGATGCGCCGCTGGCTCGGCTGGGGTCTGATGCTGGTGAATCTCCTGACGATCTACCCGATCTACTACCTCATCGCTTCCCTCATCAGCTGACCCGAAAACACGGCCGCGTACACTCGCGCAGAGCATCTTTTTGCCTGACCGGCCCCGATGCTCTGCGTCTCTCCGTTTTTTAGCCCAAAAATTCCCCCACCCCGCCTTGAATTTTTTCTGTCCTGGATTAAAATAGTATTCAAAATGTTTTCTTTTCCTTTAACCTATGGAGGTGAATTGTGGCCTACGATGTTACTTTGATCACTGGCGATGGTACCGGACCCGAACTCGCGGAAGCCGCACGCCGATGTGTGGACGCTACGGGCGTGAAGATCGACTGGGATGTTCAGGAAGCCGGGATCGACGTCATGGAACGTATCGGCACCCCGCTGCCGGAACCGCTTCTCGAATCGCTTGACCGTACCAAGCTCGCTCTCAAAGCCCCGATCACGACCCCGGTCGGAACGGGTTTCCGAAGCATCAACGTCCATCTGCGTCAGGCTTTGGGCCTCTACGCCTGTGTCCGTCCGTGCAAATACTACCCCGGCGTGCGCAGCTTCTTCTCCTCCGTCCCGGTCGACCTGGTCATCGTGCGTGAAAATACCGAAGACCTCTACGCCGGCATCGAATTCCAGCGCGGTACGGAAGAATGCGGAAAGCTCTACGATTTCATCAACGAAATGTCCCCGAACCGTCCGATCCGCTCCGGCCGTGACGAAACGGGCATCTCCATCAAACCGATCTCCGTCGCGGGCACCGAACGCATCATCCGCTACGCTTTCGAATATGCGAAGCGCGAAAACCGCAAAAAGGTCACCTACGTCCACAAAGCCAACATCATGAAGTTCTCCGACGGACTCTTCCAGGAAGTCTGCGAGGGCGTGGCGAAAGAGTATCCGGAGATCGAATCGGAATTCCGTCTCATCGACAACATGTGCATGCAGCTCGCGCAGAAACCGGAACAGTACGACGTGATCTGCCTTCCGAACCTCTACGGCGACATCCTGAGCGACCAGGCGGCCGGTCTGGTCGGCGGTCTGGGAGTGGCTCCGGGCGCGAATATCGGAAAAGACGGCGCGGTGTTTGAAGCGACTCACGGTTCCGCTCCGAAATACAAGGGGCTGAACAAGGTGAATCCGACCGCGATGATCCTCTCCGGTATGCTGATGCTCCGTCATCTGGGCGAAAAAGAAGCTGCGGACAAGCTGGAAAACGCCGTCGCGAAAGTGATCGCGGAAGGCAAGTCGGTCACGTACGACATGAAAGCCGACCGCAACGATCCGACCGCCGTCGGAACGCAGGAAATGGCCGACGCCATCTGCGAAGCCATGGCGTAAGCGTCTGTTTTTCACACGGGGAGGTCTCGGCCTCCCTTTTCTTTTGAAAATCTTTTTCTTTTTTCAGAGGACTCCGTTTTGTTTGAGTTTGAAAGATCCCCCGGCGGCGTGACGATTACCCGGTTTCGGGGTGAGGGTGTTTCCAGAGCCGCGGTTCCTGAAATTGTGGAAGGTCTGCCCGTCGTGCGGATCGCGGAGGAGGCGTTCGCGAATGTACGGGGACTCCGGGATGTCACGCTTCCTGAAACGGTCCAGTCCCTCGGACGTTCCGTCTTTTACGGATGCCGGGAGCTGGAAAAAGCGGTCCTTCCCGACGGGCTTGAGGTCCTGCCCCCCTCCGCGTTCAGCTACTGCGGGGCACTCCGCGAGGTTCGGCTTCCTTCCCGGCTTAAGGCTCTGTGCGAAAATGCGTTCTGGTCCTGCGGAAATCTGGAAAACGTCTCGCTTCCCCACGGTCTGCGTTTCATCGGAGGCTGGGCTTTTCATGAATGTTTCTCGCTCCGTTCGGTCTTCCTTCCCGCCGCGGTCCGGCACGTTGGAGTCGCCGCGTTTGATGACTGCCGGAGTCTGCGAAATATCCGCGTTTCGGAACAGAATCCGTTTTTTACCGCGCCTTCCGGTCTTCTTTTGGGGGAAGGAGGCCGAACGCTCCTCTGCTTCCCGGCAGGCATGGAAACCTCAAATTTTACGCTCCCTCCCAACTGCGTGAAACTCGCCCGGTATGCCTTCTGCGGAAATGTCCATCTGCGCAGCATCACGCTTCCCGAGGGACTTTCCGTCCTGCCCGAAGAAGTTTTCCGCGACTGTTCCGGCCTTGAAGAAGTCCGTCTTCCCTCCACACTGCGCGAGATCGGCGAAGGCGCCTTCCGCAGATGCCTGCGTCTGCATCGGCTCGTACTTCCTGAGGGATTGCGCGTCATCGGCGATTCCGCGTTCAGTGCGTGCGAAAGTCTTTCAAACCTCCGTCTTCCTGCAGGGCTTCAACATTTGGGAGAGGACGTTTTCTCGTTCTGCCGTCCGGATGTCTGCCTGAACCAATGAACCTCCGCACGTTTCCGACTGTCAGCTCCCCCTTGACAAAATCACCAATTCCGGGTACATTATTTTAAAAAGAACGTTCATTCCCCCCCCCACCTTTTTATTTTCAGGGAGATCCTCATGAAAACCAACCGCCGTCAATTTCTTTCCGCAGCCGGAGCTGCCGTTCTGGGAAGCGCGCTGTGTGTGAACTTTCCCCTTTCCGCTCAGACGCCCGACGAAGTCGAAATGACCGTCTGCCAGCTCACGAATAAGACCCGCTCGCAGATGATGTCCTACATTATCCGCACGAAGACCGGAGAACTGATCGTCGTGGACGGCGGGATGGCCGGCGATGCAGACCATTTGCTTGAGATGCTCGAAAAACTCAACGGCGGCCCGAACCCGAAAGTCACCGCGTGGTTCCTCTCCCACTGCCATTCGGACCACTTTATGGCACTAACGGAACTCATCCGGACGGACCGGCTGCCGGAGGTCGAGAAATTCTACTTCAACTTCCCAGAACTGAAATGGATCGAAACGTACGAGGCCGTCTGGGCACACGAAGCGAAATGTTTCTTTGAGCATATCGTGAAGGTCCAGGACCGCATCATCACGACGCAGAAGGACCAGAAACTCACCTTTGGCCCCCTGACCGTCACGGTGCTGAACGATCCGTATCTGTGCGAGCGCAATCCGGTCAACAACTCGAACGTCTGTTTCCGGTTCGAGACCAAAAATTCCTCGCTCCTCTTCCTCGGAGACCTCGGAAAAGAAGGAAGTACGGAACTCCTCAAACTCCAGCCCGCAGAAATGCTCCGTGCCGAGGCCGTCCAGATGGCCCACCACGGACAGCAGGGAGCGACACGGGAACTTTACGCCGTCATCGCGCCGAAGATCTGTTTCTGGCCCACCCCGGACTGGCTCTGGAACAACGACCGCGGAAAAGGTCCCGACTCCGGACCGTGGAAGATCCGCCTCGAACAGCAGTGGATGAAGGAACTCAACGTTCAGACCCACTACATCGGGAAAGACGGCACTGTCTGCGTCGATTTCGACTGAAATTGTGCACGACACGAATTTCACGCAAAAAGCCTTCCCGTATTTGCGGAGACAGAACTCGGGATGTGGATCGGTACACAGCTTCCGGACAAACCAGCCGCAAACAGGAGAACACGATATGAAAAGAAGATCCTGACGGCACTTTACTGTTTTGCCATTTCGGGAGTCTTCTGGCTCGTCGTCTGGTTCCTCATCCTGCCTGGTCTGCTGTTCTATTTTTTGCCGGAGATCCCGATCTGGATCTGGTATGCGATCCAGCTGGACATGAATCGGCAAGGAGGCAGGGTCTTTCAAATTTTCCGACAAAAAAACTCCCCGAACGTTCCTTTTCGTGAACACTCGGGGAGGCTTTTTTTAGCGTTTCGCTCACTCTTCCCAGACGAGCTGACCGTCTTTCAGGACTGCCGAACGAGCAAGCGCCCAGTTGCGGTTCGCTTCGCCGTTTTCCCGGCGGTGCGTTGCGATCATGAGGCGCGGTTCGCCATTTTCCGACGGCGGAAGCTCGTAAACGCCGACACTCGCGTCGATCTTATGCTTCCCGACGACCTTCAGGTCCGCGTCACACTGGATCGTCCCTTCCTTGCCGTACGTGCCGAGCCAAAAAGACCCGTTCCCCCACGAAAACGCCTGGATGCCGTAAACGGTCAGCCCCGGCACCTGGAGACGGGCGACGGTCTGGAAATCTTTCGTCATCTTGAAAACGCGGTTGAACGGCACGACGTCTTCACTGTCTTTCCCGCAGCAGACGTAGAAATGTCCGTCAAAAAACGAGATCCCGTCCAGCCCGGCCCCGTCCAGCTCCGGAACATTGATCTTCTCCAAAAGCGTGAGGTCTCGGCAGTCGTAAATGTAGATCCATGCCGAACGATCCTCCGCCGGCCAGTTCAAATGCGTGGCGACGTAGAGCTTTCCGTCCACGACGCAGCAGTCGCCATGGTGAGAGGGTACGTCGATCTGCTGAAGACGCTTGCCGTTCAGGTCGGTCTTCACCAAAACACTGGTGAAACTCCAGAAGACCGACTCGCCATCCGAGGCAAATCCCTGAAGATGCTGCGGATACTCGCCTTCACAGCGGAATTCGACCGCAGACACACTCCTCATGCCTGAAACCAGCACAAGAACGGCAAAAACCAGAGAAGACAAAAAACGGAATTTTTTCATTACTCATTCCTTTCAAATAGCTCGGAGGGACGGAAAATCACTTTTTCGGCAGGACGCCAGACCTTGATTCTAGCACGATTCCCCCCTTCTGTCAAGCACCCGGACCAGAGATCCGCAAAAAGAAACGGCAAAAAATGCCGTAAAAAAAGCAGAATAGCTCCATGAACCATTCTGCTTTTCGTAGTTCGTGATCGATCTCAGACTAAGATCACTCCGCGTCGAAACTCGGTTTCACCGCTTCGGCTTTGCGCTCGTTCTTGACGAACTCAAGGATCGCACGGGTACCAGCGTCGCCAAGACGCGGCTTGGCCAGACGAAGGATACGGGTGTAACCGCCCTGACGGTCAACGTACATCGGAGCAACGACGTCGAACAGGAGCTTCACAGCGGTCTCGTCATGGAGGAGCTGGACCAGACGGCGGCGGGCAGCCACGACCGGCGCGTTCACTTTGTTCCATTCCTGCCACGCTTCGCTCTTGCGCCATTCTTTGTATTCGGCAGTGCGGCGGTCACGGGTCGGAACCATCGCGTCCGCAGCAGCTTTGGCGGCCAAAGCATTCTTGGCGATCGTGACGCACTTTTCGACGAACGGACGAACTTCCTTCGCCTTCTGGATCGTCGTGATGATGCGGCCTTTCACTTTCGGAGCCTGCTTGGCATCATAGTAATCTTCCACATCACGTTCCGTCAGAATGAGGGAAACAGCCAGCATGCGAAGAAGCGCGCGCTGATGCTTCGGGTTACGACCAAATTTACGACCTGCAAAACGATGTCTCATGGATCTACCTTTTCTTTTTTTCTGGGGTAGGGAACTCCCGAAGAAGTCCCGATTCAAACTCGAGCCATGCCCGGCTTCGATTCAAAAATCACTCAGTCTCCGTAAGGAAACAGGAAGCCGTTCACGCCCCAACGCAAAAACGAGCCGGACACCCGGCCCGATGATTTTTTTAGTACTGCTGCGTACGCATCACGGGAAGACGCATTCCAAGCTGGAGTCCGTTTTCCTGCAGTTTTTCGCGGATCTCTTTCAAAGAAGTCTCACCGAAGTTACGCACTTCCAAAAGCTGATCCTCTGTTTTGGAAACGAGCTCGCGGATCGTCGTGATGTGAGCCGATTCCAGGCAGTTGCTCGCGCGAACGCCCAAATGCAGCTCGGACACGTTCATGGAAAGCTTGGCTTCCATGATCGGATCGATCTCATTTCCGGTAACCTTGCCTTCCGTATGGATCTGCTCGCCCAGTTCAGAATACTGCACAAAGGGATTCAGATGCTTACGAAGGATCTTGGCCGCTTCGACCAGCGCGATCTGAGGATTGATCGAACCATCCGTCCAAATCTCCATAATCAATTTGTCGTAGTTCGTCTTCTGACCGACACGCGTCTCAACGACTTCATACCGCACTCTTCTCACAGGACTGAACGCAGCATCCAGCGGGAGGGATTCCTGCACGGAATTTCTTCTTTCCGTAGCCGGCACGTACCCGCGGCCTTTTTCGACCACCATTTCCATGACGAAATTCACGTCCTTGGTCAGAGTGGCGATCACATGGTCTTTGTTGATGACTTCGACCATGTGGTCCGTCTGAATATCAGCACCCGTGATCGGACCAGGCGTATGCTTCTCGATACGAAGGATACGCGGGGTCTCCGACTCAGAACGGACCACAAGGGACTTCACGTTCAGCACAATATCCGTAACATCTTCCAGGACTCCATCGAGAGGAAGGAATTCATGCGAAACGCCCTGCAGTTTCATCTGCGTGACGGCACTCCCCTCCAGACTAGAGAGAAGGATGCGCCGGATACTATTTCCGATCGTCGTTCCAAAACCGCGTTCAAACGGCTCAGCAATAAATTTGCCATATCGATCCGTCAACGTTTCCTTGTCGCATGAAACCAAACTGGGAAGTTCCAGATCACGCCATCGCATTCGCTTAAGCATTCAAATTCTCCTGGCAAAAATTACTGTTTTAGTTTAGGATACAAGGTGCAATCAAACACGACGACGCTTCGGCGGACGGCAGCCATTGTGCGGCAGCGGCGTCACGTCTTCAATAGTTTTCACTGCAAGACCGGCAGCTTCCAGCGCATTGATGGCGCTTTCTCGGCCGCTTCCCGGGCCTTTCACACGGACGTCTACGTCCTTCATGCCGCATTTGATCGCTTTTTCTGCTGCTGCCTGAGCTGCAAGCTGACCTGCGAACGGCGTACTCTTACGGCTTCCCTTGAATCCGCTGTTGCCGGCAGTCGACCAGCAGATCGTATCGCCTTTGGTATCGGTAATCGTAACGATCGTATTGTTGAACGTCGCTTTAATGTGAACGATACCGCTCGTTACATTACGACGGACTTTTCTCTTCTTTGCCTTCGCCACTTGGGACACTCCTAACTTGATCCAGCCCTCCGCTCTCCGGCTCGAAAAAACCGCGGGGTCAGGCTGAAATTCTGATTCTGTTATACGCTACACCGGGATCCGGACCATCCGGACCCTGATCTCGACACGATAGGACTGCGAATTAACGCATGTCCTTAACACCCTTCTTACCAGCGACCGTTTTGGCCGGACCTTTACGGGTACGCGCATTGGTCTTGGTACGCTGACCGCGAACCGGGAGACCGCGGCGGTGACGGAGACCGCGATAGCACGCGATTTCCTTCAGACGCGCGATGTTCTGATTGACCGTACGGCGAAGGTGACCTTCCACGACGTAGTCATCGCTGTCGAGCAGGGCAGCCAGTTCGGCAACCTGCTTTTCGGTCATCTCACGAGCCTTGATCGTCGGGTCAACACCGACGGTACGGCACAAATCCAATGCGGTTTTCAAGCCAATTCCGTAAAGATACGTCAACGAATACGCTGCAGGGCGATCGTTCGGAATATCAACACCTAACAAACGAGGCATGAAGCCCTCCTAATGAATCAAATGACTATTTCTTTGACGCTTATTTCGGCTTTTGGCCCAACTCTCTCTTCAGCTCCGGTTCCCTATGAAAACCAACGCCTCGGAAAAAGCAGACACTTGAGCACCAAACATCAAAACTGACTAAAATTAACCCTGGCGCTGCTTATGACGCGGGTTCTTACAAATCACGCGAACGACGCCCTGGCGACGGATCACCTTGCAGTCTTCGCAAATACGTTTAACACTGGCACGGACTTTCATAATATTCTTCCTATTAAAGTACCAAATATACCATAAGAAATCGAATTATACCAGATTTCACATTTTTTTCAAGGGCAGGCGTCTCTTTTTTCACCGATCTTTTCACTTTTTTTTCCAATTTTTTTGTTTTTTTGCTTATTCCTGATCCATCCGCCTCCAACACATGGCTACCCTAAATACAGCAAATTCTGCAAACGACCCATTTTCCTTATCTTACCAACCCCCTTCCAGCCACTGTTGTTATCTTCACATTTCCCGCAATCGGGCGGGTAGTTCCGTGTAGCGGAAGAGTTTATGGTAGTCCATCAGGCCGGAGATGGCCCAGGAGCGAAAGACGGGTTTTCCCGCTTCGACAAGTACCGCGATGGGATTCAGACCGCCGACCACGATCGCGCCGACGTACCCCTCGCTCACCGGGATGCCGAGGATCGATTGGTTCGGGAGTCCGAATTTCAGGAATCCGCCCAGCCCGATCTTCTCCATCCGCTCGATGATCCCCTCCACCCGCGGCCGGCTTTCGTCCGGCAATTCACGAAACGCTGCGCCGATCAGACCATTGCCCGTCCGGAGCGCGTCGCGGTAGTTCGTCATCCCTGCACGAATGAAGATGGCCAGCGGATCCACGGTCGTCGCGTTGTAGTTGATGATCTCGGTAAAGCGTGACGGTTTGGAGTTTTCCAGCTCCAGAAGCCCGCTGAATCGTGAAAGCATCGGGATCCCGTGTTTCAGAAGCACGCCGTTGAACGTGACGGAGCAGACGGTACAGAAACCGACGTGTCCCGGCGGAATGACCGTCCCCTGCCAGTTTTCGCCCGGCCGCAGGAGCGAGACCATTTCTCCCATGGCGTAACCGTGCTGGAAAACACGGCAAATATCGTCGAGGCACTCGAGCAGGTCGCGGACCGGCAGGATCGACATATTCACGATGACCTCACCAGAGCAGGTCGGAAGGTCAAAGGACATTCGGTACGTCATCCGGTCGATCTTTGCCGAAAGGAAACTGAGACCGCGCGCTCCGTCGTTTTCCTGGAGTTCACGCAGCCCGGCAGGGGTGATCGTCCGTCCTTTTCGTCCCTGCGAACGGGTCAACCCTTCCTGATCCATGCTCTGGAGGTACATTCGGACGGCCCGTTCGCTGTAGCTGACCCCCGCGGAATGCAGGATCTCCACGATCTGTGCCGAAGTGAGCAGTTTCCCCTCTTCCTTCAGCACACGCAGGATCTCGATCTTCTTTCGGTCTTTTTTGTCCATGAGGAGCCTCTTTCATTTCACTAAAAAACGCCGGCACAAAAGAAAATGCCGACGTTTATCTCATGCAGGAAATTTATTCAGTCCTGTGCGGCTCAGACGACACCCTGAGCAAGCATGGCTTCCGCGACTTTCAGGAAACCGGCGATATTCGCGCCGGCGGCCAGATTCCCCTTTTCGCCGTAGGCTTCCGCAGCGCTGGTGCACTGATCGTAGATCTTGTCCATGATGCCGTGGAGTTTCTCATCCACTTCGTTAAACGACCAGGACAGACGCATGCTGTTCTGCGTCATTTCCAGCGCGGAGGTGGAAACACCGCCGGCGTTCGCGGCTTTGGCCGGACCAAAAGCGACGCCGCTGCCCTGCAGGGCGGCGATGGCTTCCGGAGTGCTCGGCATGTTCGCGCCTTCCGCGACGAATTTGCATCCGTTGCTCACCAGAATGGCGGCTTCTTCGCCGTTCAGTTCGTTCTGCGTCGCGCACGGAAGAGCCACGTCGCACGGAACGCTCCAGATACCGCGGCAGCCTTCCACATACTGGGAACCCGGAACGATGTCGGCGTATTCCTTGATGCGGGCACGGCGAACTTCTTTGATGTCCTTGATGACGTCGAGGTTGATCCCCGCTTCGTCCACGATGTAGCCGTTGGAGTCGGACATGGCGATGACTTTCGCGCCGAGGCTCGTCGCTTTCTGATTCGCGTAGATCGCGACGTTTCCGGAACCGGAGATGACAACTTTCTTGCCGTTCCAGTCCGTACCGGCATCCTGAAGCATGCGGGTCGCGTAGTAGACGAGACCGAAACCGGTCGCTTCCTTACGGGCCAGAGAACCGCCCCACGTGAGGCCTTTGCCCGTCAGAACGCCCGTGAACGTGTTGGTCAGACGCTTGTACTGGCCGAACATGTAGCCGATCTCGCGCGCGCCCGTTCCAATATCGCCGGCCGGAACGTCCGTGTCGGGACCGACGTGACGGAACATTTCGTTCATGAAGCTCTGGCAGAACGACATCACTTCACGGTCGCTCTTTCCCTTCGGGTCGAAGTCGGAACCGCCTTTACCGCCGCCGATCGGCGTGGTGGTCAGCGCGTTCTTGAAGATCTGCTCGAAACCGAGGAACTTGATGATGCCGAGGTAAACGGACGGATGAAGACGGATACCGCCTTTGTACGGACCGATCGCCGAGTTGAACTGAACGCGGAAACCGCGGTTGACCTGCACGTCGCCGTTGTCGTCCACCCACGGAACACGGAAAACGATCTGACGTTCCGGTTCCACGATACGGTCAACGATCTTCGCTTTCACGAATTCCGGACGTTTTTCGAGCACCGGAGCGATCGTTTCCAGAACTTCTTTCACGGCCTGATGGAATTCAGCTTCGCCGGCGTTACGTTTGATGACGGTTTCCATCACGGAATCCAAATACTGAGACATCGTTGACTCCTTCGAAATTTCGGGTAAAAAAAGGAACGTTCGCGTCCAACATACGGAGTTGGCCGCCAGGATGCCGGAGAGAACAAAAAACTCCGGGACATTTTCTTATTTTACCCGATTATCGGTAAATTTCAAGGAGGACTTCGGCACGTTTTGCCGATAAAAATCCGTCAAACGGCACTTCTGCCGTGAAAGTCAAACTTTTTTGGGCAGAATTTTGAAATTTTCAAAAATTTTCGGCAATTTAACGGCAAAATATTTTTCACTTTTTTGCCAAAACTTCTCAAATATCTGCGAGTCCGCCCTCTTCTTCGGTTTCCCTTTCTCTCCGCTCCTCTTCCTTTTGAAAATGCCGGACCGCCAGCATCTGCGCTCCTTTCATCATGACCGCTCCGACAAATCCGGGCAGCGGCAAGACAAGGAAGCAGAAGAAACACGCTTCAAAAAACCAGGCAGAAAATGAAGCGGAAAATGATTCGGACCGTGCCAAAAGAGCCGAACAAAAACAGAGAAACGAATAACCTACCCCCAAAAGGACCGAAACAAAAGCCGCTCGAGACAGGTCAGGCATGGGCAGCCCCGTAAAAATGCGGCGGTAGAGGAAAATTCCAAAAAACAGGAAAAAAACCAGACCGCCAAGACCGCCCCCGCAAATAAAGGAAAAGAACGCACAAATGATGGAAAGCAGAAAAAATACGAAACTTTCCGCGAAACTCCGGATCTTTTCTTCCGAAACCAGACTGACGGAAAAGTACGGAATGAACAGCAATCCAGGAATCGACAAAGCCGCCCAGCCGCCATGTACGCCGTACTCATCCCAGATCCCCGGCTCCTGACGAAGTTCAGGACAAAAAGCCCAGAGGATCTCCTTCACCAAAATGACGGTAAGCGGAAAATGGTAGACCAGGATAAGAAAAGAGTAAAAAAAGAAACTTTTAGCCAACGGCTTCATTCTCTTCCCTCACATTCTGGATCACCGCCAAGTCCGGCAAGCGTTCGGACACCCGCAAGAAAAACCAGGAAACTTTCGGAAGTGTTTCGTTCCACACGAAAAGCTCTCCCGATCCGGCGTGCGCCTTCCCGCTGGGAACGATGTTCCGGAAGGAGTCTTTTCAGTGTTTCTTTCGGATCGCGGATCGCGTCGGGGATCCGGTATTTTTTCTGACGGGCATATTTCGTGACGTCTTTTCCGTAAGCCTCGGAAACTGCCGCAAGATCCCCAAAATACCACGCCTCAAGCTCCTGGCAGGCGATCCGGATGCGAAAATCATGAACCGTACCGCGGCACAGAGCACGGATCTCCTCTTTCAGCGCGATACAGTCATGGGAATCCCGGTCCAGAACGATCATGAAACGCACGTCTTCAGCTTCACGCCAATGATGAAGTTTCACTGGGATGGATTTTTTCAGTTCACCGCCCCCCTCGTGCGGCACGATTTGAAAATGGCACTCTTCCGGCAGGATCTTCGGAAGGATCTGCTTCAAAAACTCAGCCATGGACGGTTCTTCTGTCAGAAAAATGATCTTCACGGCTCACCTGCTTCCGACATCAAAATTCCCTGCCTCCACAAGCTGCCGAGCATATCGCCGCCGTTAATGAGAGAAAGGATATTCGCGTTGCCTGCTGCTTTTCGGACTGTCGTGAAACCATCTTTTTTGAACAGACAGAAGACTTCTTTCGGATGAACGACGTTCAGGAAATCCGGCGAATGCGTTGAAATGAAGACCTGCCCGCCTTCTGCCGAGTACTCCCGAAATTCTTCAGCCAGATCCCCGAGAAGTTCCGGATAAAGCTGATTTTCCGGCTCCTCAATACACAAAAGCGCAGGGTGTTTTGGCGAATGGAGCAGGACGAGGTACGTAAACATTTTCATCGTACCGTCCGACACGTAGTTGCCCGTAAACGGCGTTTTGAACGCGCGATCCTGAAATCGAAGAACGAGGTAGTTGTCGAGCGTCACTTCCGCCTTGACTTCTCGGATCCCCTGAATGCGTTCCTCCATCTTTTTCAGGATCTTCTGAAATCTCTCCGGGTGTTTTTCGTAGAGAAATTTCGCGACCAGTGCCAGATTCTCACCGGTTTGTACGAGCGTATCCGCAGCTCCGTTTCTTACACGATTCCGTGCTTCGTCAATATGGAGATCATACACACTCCAATCTTCTATCAGACGCCGAAGACTCGAGACGGCATGAAAATCCTTCAGTTTCCCCAATGCGCTCACGGCAAGAATATCCGGAGAATCAAGCCGCTGCTCAACTCGTTCTTTGATTTTTTTGGCATCTTCAAGTGTTTTTATATCGCCTTCGATCGCTCGGCCGACACCTTCCTGAAAATCCAGAACTGCCCATGGCTGCCCCTTGGAACCGCGCCGAAAACCCAGACGCTCATGCTTCACGACCGGCACACCATTCTCATCTGCTCCAAGACGCAGCTTGTAGCTGATCAGCGGCGATTTGCCGTCGGTTCGAAATTTCAGAGTAAACTGAATATCTCCGTCCTGATCTCTGGAACGGACTTCCTGAAATCCGCCGCGCCGTTCCAGTGCCATACTGACGTTCTGTTTCAGGCAATCCTGAAGAAAACCGAAAATATCGAAAAACGTAGATTTCCCCGCACCGTTCCGTCCCACAAAGACGGCGAAACCGGGGATCTTTTCGACTTTGATCTGCCGAAAGACCTTAAAGTTCTCGACTTCCAAATATTCGATTTTCATTTTCGACTCTCCTCTTGCTATTCAGTCTCTTTTATTCTACCATGAAAAACAGAAAAGTCAAGAATTTTCTCAAAAAATATCGTTTCGGAAAAAAGAAGAGAACACAAAAAAGCCTCAAGAGGCGTGCGGTCTCTTGAGGCGGAAAGCGTTAAAAAGTTCAGGCGGTCTGTTTTTGACCCTTTCGGCGGCGGAGCAGGAGGAGCGAACCGCTGCCAAGGACCAGAAGCGCCCACGTCGACGGTTCCGGTACGTACTCCGAAACGCGGACATTATCGACCAGACCGTAGTAATTCCAGCTCGCTGCCGAAGAAGAGAGGATCGCGAAAAGATCCGTCGTCTCAAACGTCAAGCCTTTCAACGCGGAGTAATCTGCGGCCGACCCCTCAAGTCCAACGTTAAGGAGCGTCGCCGTCGTGCCGTCGTCGGAGAACGCAAGCGTCATGTCCAGCTCGTACCATTCACTTGCGTCGAACGCGGATCCGTCTTCGGAAAGGTACTTGATCGATTCCGAGATCTTCGCTTCAGCAACCGCAGTGCCGTTCGCATTTTCATAGAACATCAAATCACCGGCAGGATTCAGGACCAGGCCGCTGAAACCGACTCCGGATTCTGTCTTCAGGGCAACTCCCTCACGAGAAAAACCAATACCGATACCGCGCGCGTTCGGTTTTTCATTACCTTGGAGCGTGTTGATCTTCAGATCGGCGGAAATATCGATCCATTTCCCGGCAAGAAGGCTCGTGTCAATGTCCATCATGCTCATACAGTTCGCGCCGGTATGCAATGCGCCATTCTCAACAAACGTATATTGTGCCAGACTTGCGGCATCATGTAATCCCCGCAGCTGCCATTTTTCACTGCCGGCCGGAGAAATGAAGTTCACCACATCCGCTGCCGTATTTGAAATCGCCATTCCATTGTATCCGTTTCCGTTCGGACCGCCGAAATTCGTGGCAAGCAGAAGGTTCGTGCCGGAAGTTTCCGGGGTCTGTCCCTGCGTCACTTCATTGGTGAGGCCGTAAATGTGCAGCGTTTCGCTCGAATGTGCGAAACTGAAACTCAGCGTTCCATCCTCCGACGCACGGCCCGTCCATTTCACCAGACCGCCG
>JAFQOH010000182.1:0-5532 GCA_017403345.1 Thermoguttaceae bacterium | reverse complement strand
GTTTCTCGCAGTCTCGGAGTTTCTCGCAGTCTCGGAGTTTCTCGCAGTCTCGGAGTTTCTCGCAGTCTCGGAGTTTCTCGCAGTCTCGGAGTTTCTCGCAGTCTCGGAGTTTCTCGCAGTCTCGGAGTTTCTCGCAGTCTCGGAATTTTCCGCAGTCTCGGAATTTTCCGCAGTCTCGGAGTTTCTCGCAGTCTCGGAGTTTCTCGCAGTCTCGGAGTTTCTCGCAGTCTCGGAGTTTTCCGCGGGCCTTACCGGGCGGATCTCAGTCTGGAAGGTCAGCTGGATCGGATCTGGGATCTCTTTTTCCGTTTTCGGAGGGATCGTGTGCACGATGCACCACGCGACTGCGTTTCCGTCGGGCGAGGGAAGCAGTTCCGGTAAGATCCGACCGGCAGAAAGGTGCGTGATCTTCAGCTCAAGCTGATTTTTCCCGTAAACGGCACACAGACAGTCCGGAGCCTGAAAATGTACGGAATCCGGTTTTTTCAGGATGAACGTAGAACGGATCTCTTGACCGGGAGACGTTTTTCTGAATTTCTGGAGCTCCGCAGTGGAGTAGACGACCCGGCATTCTGCCCGCGGTCCGTCAAGCGAGGCGCTCCAGTCCGGGTCCAGGTGAAGCGCTTTTTTGTGCCCTCCGTTGGTGAGCTCGCGGTTCGTGCCCCACGGGTCGCCGCGTCCGTCCGGCATGAAGCTGCATCGCGGTGACGTTTTGGCGTAGGGGTCTGCTTTGGCTTGAAGAGCTGTTTGGACGTGAGGATCTGCGTTTTCTCCGTACCTTACCCAGTCCAGCGTCCAAAGCTGATCCTGATGGGAATCGTATTTTGCCATGGAGACCCCAAGGACGAATTCGGGAGTCCGAAACGTCTTTTTCCATTTTTCCTGTTCAAGTCCCCAGCGCTCGCAGATCGTGCAGTTCTGCGTCACTGCCGGCAAAAAAAGACGGAACGTTTCGGGATCCGGGAAGTATTTTCCATTGAGTGACGTCAGGATCGTGATGTTGGATCGGTCCTCCGGAAGCGGGATCCAGCCCCAAACGCCGACGTGGAACCGAAGGTAGTCGTCACCGTAGAGGTACGAGTACGTTCGGCTGCACGCTCCGCCGAATGTGCCGTCTTGCGTGAAATGGAGTGCCGTCAGGAGTGCGCAGCAGTTGAGGAGAAGCTCCGATCTTTCACGGACTTCCTCATCCTGCGTCAGGTTCCGAAGCTGCTCAAGCGTTTCGAAGATCTCGTTGAAGTACGTAGGAGTCGCGAATTCATGGATCCCGCTGCGCCATGTCTGAAAGAGGAACCGGTCCATGCGCCGCATTCCTTCCTCTCGGAGTTCGGCATCCTGGAACGCTTCGCCAAGCAGAAGCAGGTTTGCGAAATTCATGACGGAAATGTTGGAGTAATCCGGCCGCGGTTTGCGCCGCAGACATTCTGGCGCTGCGTCTTTCAGGATCTCTTGGATCAGATCACGGCAGTCTTCCGGAAGGATCTCGCGATGCGCCCAGCAGAAAATGAGCCGTTTCACGACGAATTCTGCCGCATTGCGGTCCTCCACGTCCTCCTGACGCCAGTACCAGCGAAAGTTCCCCTGAAACGGCGAGTCAGGCGACAGGACCTGCATCGTGCGGATCCACTGTGCTATTTCTGCCGACCTTTCCAGTGGGTAGATCCGCTCGGACGCATACTCGACTCGGAGTTCCGGATTCTCGCGGAAAAACTGCTCGACGCTCACTAGCGCGTAAAGGTAGTCTGCCGGAATGCGGACGCTGAAAATGTCCCACGGTCCCTCTTTTTTCAGCCGCCGGCAGTTTTTGTCGTAGTTTTTCAGTGCCTGCAGATAGTAAAATCGCTGACGTTCCGCAGGAATATGGGTCGGAACCGGGATCAGGCCGGCAGGGAAACAGGATCTTGCCAGGTCCTGTACTGGAGCCGACTCGGCCGGACCTGCCGTTGGATGTGCGGAAGGCGTGACGATTTCGGCGGGAGCCAGCTCAAGAACTGCCGCGTGTGTGACGATTTCGGCAGAAATGAGTACTCCGAGACCCCAAAAAAGGAGGTGGCCGAAAATCGTACTCCGGCGATCGGGAAATTTTCCGGACTGGATCATCGATCGCGCCTCACTCGATCCAGCGTCTCTGGTAAAAGTACCATTCGGCTGCCGTTCCCGCACAGACGATCAGGATCAGCAGCGTCCACATCGGGACGATGTCTTCACCGGGGTACGTGAAGATCTGCTCCGGAGGTTCCGGAACATTCAGATCACTGTCCGAGAACGTTTCTCCAGCAGACCAGCCGGCCAGACCGCGTGCGAGCCGGGACTCTGAGGCCGGGGTATGGATGAGCCAGTCGAATGCGTACTGGAGGAAGGCCGGGAAGTCGTCCGCCAAGATCCAGTCGCTCTGCGTCAGATCGCACGCACAGAGAACGTTTCGGACTGCGTTTTTCGATTCCAGTCCCCATGTGAGTTCCGTCATCTCGACCGTCTTTGCCTGTTTGGCGAAGTTTTCGTCTTCTTCAGTCGCGTCTTGAGTTTCATTCACTTCCAGTGCGCTTTGAGAGAAAAGCCATGGGCTGGAAGCGGCTGTTTCCGGATCCGGAATGAGCGCATGCGTGTCGGTGAATCCGACTCCTGCGGTCGAGATCCCGCTTCGCAGACCGTCCATCCACGGCATCAGCACGTAGTCGCGGACCGTTGCGCTGCGCTTCCAGAGCGGGGTGTCCGCCGGCGGGGCAAAGAAAAGGTTTCGGCCCGGGATCTCCGTCTCGAAAACCGATTTCCCTGGGAGCGTCCGGTCAAAGATCATGATGCGGAATCGCCGGACCCCGGAATCATCGGTCGTGAACGGAACGCCAAGATGCGTCTCCAGACTGGTGGCGGCTAGGCGCGTTCCTTTTTTCAGGACCTTCTGTTCCACTTCCACCGAAGGAAGCGAACGCAGGGCGTTTTCCAACAGCGTGTTTGGTTCATTCGGCGTCACGACCGTCACGTGGAAGGTGAACGCCTCGTGAAGGCGGACCGTGCGCGAATTGTCCTCGGAAAGAGCATCCTGTGCGGGATCTTTGGGAATGAATTCGGCTCGGATCGAGGCGGCCCCTGCATGCGTTAGCGGGATCGTTTGCGCCCAAAGTCCGCCGGCTTTCAGCGATGGAAGTTCTACCGAGAGCTCTTGAGTCTCCCAATTTTCGGATGGATCCTGCTTCGTGCGTGCCTTTTCTTTCGGAGTTTCTGCCTGTGCGTCTGTGCCTGTGTCTGTGCCGGCATCTGCGTTTGTGCCAGCATCTGCGTTTGTGCCAGCATCTGCGTTTGTACCAGCATCTGCATCTGCCGGACACCAAGAGATCTTCAACGTTCCGGAGACGGCGGCTGCGGAAAAGTTGCGCAGCGAAACGAAGATCTCAGCGTTTTCAGGTTTTTCAGGCGTTCGGCGTTCCGCGCTGAGGGTTTCAAGCTGCACATTTCCCATCGTCTGTCCGACCGGGATCCAGCGTACGCTCTCATCCTTCAAAACCTGCTCTGCCAGAGGAAAACAGCCGTCGCTGATGAGGATGACGTGGTTGGTTTTCGAGTCAAAAACGCCGTCAGTCCCCGCCGTGATGAGTGAACGCGCCATCAAGACTGCTTCGTCGATCGGAGCACAGCCGCCGGTCGGAGGAAGCGTTTCGAAAGAGGCAAGGATCTGCTCCGGATCGTGCGACATTCGAGAGTGGATCCCGATCTTCTCTCCCACGACCAGAACCGCAAGCGAATCGACGTACCCCATGTTTTGGATCAAAGCGCGGGCACGCTCTTTCGCTTCCTCGAATCTCGGTCTTCCATCGGCGTTCAAGACTCCCATGCTTGTCGTGGCATCCAGCACAAGAACGGCTCGCTGGGGACGGCGCCAGCACGGTTCTGCCAATGCCGTCACGAACACAAGAAGGATCGCCAGCTGCACCAGCAGCGAAACGAACCATCTCTGCTTCTGCCACGCGCGGCGAGGATGCAGTACCGGGATCGCTTTGCGCCATAATGCTCCAGTGACGACCTGTGCTTGAGGACGGCGTGTCCGCCACAGATAAAAAAGAATGAGCGGGACCGCAAGCAGGAGCCAGACAAACGCATAGGGGTGGATGAACGTAACCATGGCACAAAAACTGGAAATCAATCCGATTAAGGGTGAGTTGAAAATCGTGCAGGAAACGCAGTTTCGCGCGGAAACTGCGTTTCAGCTTTGGGATCCGGAGGAAACTGGCTGTCCGGCTGTTCGTCGGACGTCTGTTCATTAGGCCAAGTCACGATCCTCAAAAAGGATGAGGGCGAAGAACAGAACCGCAAGCGTGTACAGGAGGCAGTACGCTAAGGCTCCCAAAATGTAGAGTACGGATACGTCTGCTCCGCCGCCAATACTCGTTTCCAAACTGAAGTAACTCAGAACGGGAAGGATGGCTGCAAGGAGACTTCCGATAAATTCTACGATCTGGAATTGCCCTATCGACGACTTCACCATTAGCGGGATCAGGTGCCCCAGGGCGTAGATCGTCGTACAGAGCGTGAGGTTTGGAACCATTGGCAGACGTGTGGCGAGCGCAACGGTGACGGCTGTCATCATCGTGATCTCCATGAAGGAGAGCGCCAGACCAGGGAGCGTTTTTTCCATGGAGGCGATACACGCGGCCGGTTCCGGGTCGGTGAGGCACTGTTCGCGGGCATCATGAACGACTTTCATCGCGCATGTCGGCATGAATACGGTGCTGAGGACCGAGAAGAAGATCGAGACGCCCATGATGATGCCGAGAAACTTTCCGATGAGGAGCTGACGGCGGTTGATCGGCTTGGAAAGGAGCGTTAGGGCCGTTTTTTCCTCGATCTCTTCCGAAATAGCTGTCCCGGCTGACCATACTGCAAGCAGGATGCCAAGGACCTTGATGACGGTGAGGCCCTGGGATTTCATGATCTTGACGTCTTCACCCAGCGTATTGTACGGGATCCATGGGAAAAGGAGGATCGCCATGATGCCGAAGATCATCAGGATCGCAAAGATCGGCTGCTTCATGACACTGCGTGCCGTGTTTCCCGCGATGGCTGAGATCCCTGTCATTGCACGCGGAAACGGCAGTTTCAGAATGAGCCAGAGCAGAAAGGGAAGCGCGAGGGCGCCAAGGAGGTAGAGCCCCGTAAAGAGGAACGTACCTGGATTGAACCAGATGAAATGGTTGACCGCGAGCTGCGGATGGAAGGAAAAGTCCATCATGTTTTGAAATTCCTTTTGAGGAAAATGAAAAGGACCGCCGAGCGGCGAGGTTCTTTTACGGTTTAAGGATCTGGGAATGTGCGGCTGTGCGAAAACGGCACGCAGGCGACCCGAAATTTTTTCACGATCCGTGAACGTCGGTGAAGGCCCGTGCTTTTTATTTTTCAGTACGAAAATGCTCCGAAGTTAGTTCTGGAGAGGCCGTCGACCGCTTCTGCGACTATTTTATACCATTTTATACCATGTTCAAGGAATCCGCAAGTACTCCCTCCGGAAATTTTCGAGAAAAAAGGAAAAAAGGAAAAAAG
>JAFQOH010000181.1:0-4907 GCA_017403345.1 Thermoguttaceae bacterium | reverse complement strand
ACGCCGAGATCCGTAAAATGCTGGACTGACCGATCGGTTCGAAAAAATCCGTCCGAGACATCAACTTCCTTTTCGATGTCCCGGACGGTGCGAGTTTTCCGGGTCTGCACGTGCTTTTTCTGTGCTTTCAGTGGTGAGATCATTCCCGGCCCGGAAATGCTCGGTGCAGATTCAGCGGGTCGAGAAAAAGGATCTCCGTTCCGTCTTCGTGAAAGTACGATTTTTTGTGTCCTCGGCGCTCGATGAGGACGATGGAACGCGCTTTTTCCGAGTATCTCCGAATGTACCCTTTTTCTACGAGCGTCTGCAAATGGCGCAGCACTCCGTTTGGCGACGAGACGCCGATCCCGATCGCGATCTCGCGGATGGAGGGGCTCACATGATAGGTCCGAATGAAACTCCGTACAAAATCATGGACCCGTTTCTGACTCGGCGTCAACCTCGGGCGGCTTCCATTTCTGGAGGGACTTTTCGAGGAATTTTTTGACGAACTTTTTGACGAACTTTTTGACGTTTTTTTTATCTTCCTGACCATAAACAACTCCTTTTTAAAAGTTTTAAACCGCATAAAATAGGTTACTTGGGCAACATAAGTATTTTGACACAAAAACACCGATTTGTCAAGGTCCCATCCTCTTAAATATCCGGTCTTCCCGAGCATTTTCGATCCATTTAGAAGAGCGAAATTTTAGCAGAAATTTCTATTTTTTGTTCACATTCTTCAAAAAACGGACGGGATCTTTCTCTTTGAAGTTTCGAAGTCTGAAGAACATTCAACTCGTGAAAATTTTGTGAAAAATTCAGGTCATTCTGTTCACATAAGATCCGCCTTGAAAAAATAGAAAAAAATTTTAAAAAAAGTTAAAAAAAACACAAAAAAACGCCCTAAAGCCCCTCTCTTTCCTTTCCACGCAAAGATACCAAGAGAGAAAAATTAAAAAACGCCCTCTCTGCTTGGAAAAATGAAGCTCGTACTTTCGCAAACTCCGTTTTTTTCTTTTCGCACAAAGACGCCAATGGAAATGCAAAGGACGCAGAGGGGGAGAAAAAATTTAAAAACTCCGCTCGTTGCACACTCTACGCGGAAAATGAAATGCGGATTTTCGCAAACTCCGTTTCGGTTTGGGCGCAGTTGAAACATGCACTTGCGCCGGATGAAGCGCGTTTTTTTATGCTGTAATGCAGCTTGCGGCAGTGGTGATCCTTGTGTAAAAAGGGTTTTTGGGAGGTTACGGAAAAATTTTTTTAAAAAAAGTGGAAAAATTTTTCGGCATCACACTTTCTCTTGGAAAACGATTTTTTAACAGCTGGAAATAGAAGAGGGAAATTCCGAGAATTCACGCTTCAAACGTCTTTTGGAGGTGTATTGTTTTTCCCCATTCGAATGTTCATACGGCCGTGTTGCAAGTGTTAGTGGAAAATCAGCTACCCGTGTACACAAAGCTGGTAAAAACGGCAAATCACGTACTTGACAAAAGTTGGGGAATGTAGTAAAACTATCCTGTCATCATTGGCAGTAGATGATGAAAATTTTTTAAGGACGAAAAGAAATCAGAGTAAAGGAATGCGTTATGTCGTATGGAAAATCACGCAGTATTGAAAACAGTTCGAAACTTCCTCTCACCGCCCGTCAGCGCGAGGCGCTTGAGTACATTCGCCGCTGTGTCCGGAAACGCGGTTATGGTCCGACGGTCCGAGAGATCGGGGATCAGATGGGGATCCATTCTCCGAACGGCGTAGTCGGTCATTTGACGGCACTTGAGCGAAAGGGATTTATTCAGCGTGAAGCAAATCTTTCACGTTCCATCATGCTGGTGGACCGCGGCGAGAAAGGGATGGTCGGGCTTCCGGTTTTGAGCAGTCTTCTGGAGGGTCGGCTTGTGGAGAACAGCGATCCGGAGGAACGGCTTGAGGTGCATGAGCATATCCAGATCAGCGGGGATGATTTTTTCTTGATCCGCGTACTGGACTCGAGTCTTTACGAATCGTATTCGTTTCGCAGCGGGGACCTTCTTCTCGTTCGGAAGGCGAGGAATGCGGGACTTGGAGAGACCGTGATCGTTCGGGATCTTGAGAATGAATTCACACTTGCGCACTGTGAGACTTCTCCAGACGGCGGGCGTCTCATTCTTCGCAGTCCTGCACGTTGGTATGAGAATTCGTGTTCGGGCATTTACGGGGTTTTGGTCTCGGTGATGCGTTTCGGATTCCAGCTGGAAACACAGCTGGAAACACAGCTGGAAACACAGCTGGAAACGAAACTGGAAAACTGAACTGTTTGGGAATTTTGAAATGAGCGTTTCCCCATTTCGAGGTAGATCATTCGGAATGGGGAATTTTTTACCGCCTTTTATTCTTTTTTCCGAAAATACCAAAATTTCTCTGAAATTTTCAAAATTTTGCAAGAATTTTCTCTCCGGGGCCTTTTCGATTTTTATTTTTGGAGTATCTTATTAGTGGTGGGATCTTTTATGCGCAGCAAATTGGCGAGCGTATTGGATCCGAAGACCATTGGATCGATTTTTTTGTCTGCTTTTTGCAGTTCATCCCCTTTCGCGGAGTTTTTTTCATGCCGAAGTGTGCCGTCATTTCCCTTGGGTGTCCTAAAAATTTGGTCGACAGTGAGCAGATGCTCGGTCTTTTGCGTCAGGATGGATTTGAACCGTGCTATGCTGTGGAAGATGCAGAGGTCGTCATCATCAACACGTGCGGTTTTTTGGCGGCGTCGCGAGAAGAGGGGCTTGAAAATATCCGTGAGATGGAGGCGCTGCGTGAGGATCCGGATTCTTTGCTTCGGTGTCTGATCGTTGCCGGGTGTCTTGTTTCGCGGGATAAAGAGGCGCTCGTGAAGCAGTGTCCCTCGGTCGATGCGTTTCTGGATGTTTTTTCGCGCGACAGTGTTCTTGAGGCGGTCAAAAAGGTCTTTTCGCCGCTGGGTGGTGAGGTCTCTGGGGAAAAAATAGAGAAAATGGAGAAAACGGAGAAAACGAAACCGCTCGGAGAGAGGTATTTTGAGCAGTGTCCCGGGATCGCGTCGGACCGGAATCGTTTTCCGCTTCTGCCGCCGCATATTGCGTACTTGAAGATCGCGGAGGGCTGCAATCGGCGGTGTGCGTTTTGCGCCATTCCGAACATTCGCGGGAAATTCACGAGCAAACCGATGACGGAGATCGTGGAAGAAGCGCGCCGGCTTGCGGAAAGCGGGGTGAAGGAGCTGATCCTTATTGCGCAGGACACGAGTTTTTACGGCATGGATCTTCGAAATTCGGATGGATCGCGGACGAACGATACGCTCGCGGATCTGCTTCCGCTTTTGAGTGCGGTGGAAGGGATCCGCTGGATCCGCGTGCAGTATCTGTATCCGCAGAATTTTGGCGAGGATCTCATTACTGCGCTTGCCGAGACGCCGAAAGTGGTCCCGTACATCGACATGCCGCTCCAGCACATTAATGACCGGATCCTGCATGAGATGCGGCGTTCTGCGGGTCGAGAGGAGACTTTGGCGCTTCTTTCCCGGCTTCGTGAGAGGATCCCGGAACTCGCGGTCCGAACGGCATTTATTGCGGGGTTTCCTGGGGAGACGAAGGCGGAATTTGAGGAACTGCTGGCGTTTTTGCGAAAGCAGAAATTTGAGCACGCGGCCGTGTTTCAGTTTTCGCCGGAAGAGGGAACTCCCGCGGCGGAGATGGAGCGTCAGGTACCGTTCAAGGTCTCTTTGAAACGGACGAATGAATTGCTGGAGACCCAGAAGCGAGTTTCTGCGGAGTGGACTCGCCGGCAGGTCGGAAAGCGGCTGGAAGTGCTCATCGATGCGGAACTTTCCGAGCCGGGGACCTATGTGGGGCACACTCAGTTCGGCGCGCCGGAGATCGACGGAAACGTTTATGTCACGCTGCCTGAAGATCCTCCGTTGGCGGAAAATGGTCTGACGGTCGGGGAATTTTATTTCTGTGAGATCGTGGATTGCGACGAGTACGATCTGTACGCGATCCCGGTCGACGGGGAGTAGGAGAAAGGCTGGGCAGACGAGTATGTTCATGGAGACATTTCAGCGCTATCGGATGGAGATCGATCTTCGCCGCCGGTCCTACTCGCCGCCGGTGCTGCCGGAGGGATACTTTATCGAGAAGTGGAGTCCCTCGCTGGTGGAGGCGCATGCGACGGCACACTACTTAAGTTTCCGAGATGAGATCGACGCCCGGCTTTTTGAGAATTTTCGGACGTACAAAGGGTGTCGGCGCGTGATGGAAAGCATCATGTCGAAGCCGAATTTCCTTCCAGACGTGACCTGGCTGATCGTTTACCAGCCGAAGGGGGCGTACTATCCGGAATATTGCGCGACGATACAGGGATTGGTGAGTGCAGGCGGATGCGGGGCGATCCAGAATGTCGGGGTCGTTCCGAGGCATCGCGGAAAGGGATTTGGACACGTGCTGCTGCATCTCGCTCTGGAAGGGTATCAGCGTTTTGGTCTGATTCGCGCGGATCTGGAAGTGACGGCGTGCAATGAGCGTGCGCTGCATCTTTACCGTTCCGAAGGATTTCAGTCAGTCCAGCTTTTGAGCCGGGTCGCTTCGACTCGGCGGTAGAGGCCCAGAAGCACGGGAAATACCGTCGGCAGAACATTAGAGTCTGTGCTTTAGAGTCTGTGCTTTAGAGTCTGTGCTTTAGAGTCTGTGCTTTAGAGTCTGTACTTTAGAGTCTGTGCTTTAGAGTCTGTACTTTAGAGTCTGTGCTTTAGAGTCTGTACTTTAGAGTCTGTGCTTTAGAGTCTGTGCTTTAGAGTCTGTACTTTAGAGTCTGTACTTTAGAGTCTGTACTTTAGAGTCTGTACTTTAGAGTCTGTACTTTAGAGTCTGTACTTTAGAGTCTGTACTTTAGAGTCTGTACTTTAGAGTCTGTACTTT
>JAFQOH010000180.1:0-6916 GCA_017403345.1 Thermoguttaceae bacterium | reverse complement strand
GCTTTTGGGAGGCGGTGCGTCTCGCATCGCTTTTGGGAGGCGGCGCGTCTCGCGTCGCTTTTCAAGCAGAGTGTCGCCGCGCGTGGGCCCTTTAGCCAAATTTTAACCACGAAAAGCACAAAAACAGTTTAAAAAGTTCTTGAAGAGGGAGTCTGAGGGAGGAACAACTTTCAAGATGTTCCTTCCTCACGGCCGCGGCGACATGACGGGCAGCCAGACGGCTCTCGAAGAGTGCCGTCGCGCGTGGGACCTTTCGCCGAAAAAACCACCGTCCCTTACTTCCGAATCCCCACAAAAAAAACCGATCCCAGAAGATCGGCTTTTTTTATTTCAAACCATTCCCTCGACTTACTTTTTCCGGCGGATACCAAACCCCAGTCCGGCAGCGAGCACCAGAAGAAGCCATCCTGCCGGCTCCGGTACATTCGTCTCGACTCCGGGTCCTACCGGCGGAACGATCGGCGGCACATTCGGGTCATCCGGATCGATCGCTTCCCCAAGATAGCTGAAGACCAAGTCATCCAAAGCGGCATACGTCGGGAAATTCAGTCCCCACATTCCGGCATCCGAACCGTTGAAGGTGAAGGTCAGCGACGAAATGTCCTCGAACGTTCCCGCGTCGGCAAGATAGGGCACTCCGTTTGCCAGAAAGATCCCGTTCGCCACATTCTCTACCATCTGCTGGTAGTCCGCGTCGGACGCATCCACGCCATAGTAGCGCGGATCGTACAGTTTCGTTTCGAAATTTTCCAGATCTGCCGTCATCCAGGAATCAACGATGGAATCGCCGACCAAATAGTCGTGCAGCATCAGGACCTTCTGTCCGACCTGTTCTCCTGCGGCATTCCATCCCTGCATGATGAGCGCGGCCCAGTTGCCGTCCGAGGCCTTCTGCGAAAACGTGTCGCCGAACGTCTCCACCGCCAGCACGCCGACCGTATTCGTGTAGTCGATCGATTTCAGCGAGACGGGCTGCGAAAAAGAGAGCGTCCCGCCGGAAATCGCCGTATCCGACGACCCGAACAGGACCGCGTACCCGCTGCTTCCGTTCGCACCGCTGACGGTGAGGCCATAGTTCGCGTCGGGATAATTCGTCGTCCCGGCAACCGCGGCAAAATCATTGCTCGAGTGCACATACGCACCGTTTGCCTGAACGATACCGTTTGCCGTCGTCGTACGGGGCGCGGAAGTGTTTTCCGCATTCACGCCGGAAACAGTGAATCCCCCGCCCCAGCTCCACGCATCGGCGTAACCGTATCCGGGATAAAGCGTTCCCCAGTTCGCCCAGTCGGTACTCAGCGTCACCGTGCCCGCGGCAGTCTGGATCGAGTGTGCTCCGGCATAATTTCCGCCGGAAGTTCCCGCAGGAACCGTTCCCTGAAAATACGTATTCGTCCCGGTGACGTAATTCTCGAAATCGAGCGTACATTCCACCGTTGCCGCCGAAACAGACACAGACACCGCCGACAGCAGAAAAACCGCACAACTTTTGATCCAGTTTCTCGTTTTCATTTTTCTCCTCATTCTGCTTCAGAAGGAATACGCACCCAGATCGCCAAAATCGCGTGTGATCATCGCGCCGAGGACCTCCCGGCTCACACTTTCGCCAAGAAACCGGACAGACGCATCACCGAATGCCGCATGCGCACCGCCGGAGTGGAGACTGTGGATCTCATTGTCGTCCGCCGGACCGCGATTCACGCAATGCGCGACCTCGAAGACATTGTTCGCCGAGATCCACGCCCGGTCCCCGTAGGCGTAGTGTTCGTTGGAACGGGCATCTTCCGCCAAAAAGAGCGTAAATCCCATCCCATCCGTCACGTCCGAATACGTCAGCGGCTCGGACTGTCCGGTAACTCTGCCGAAAGAGTTTTTGATCGGAGTCCCCGTAAAGATCATCGCACCGTTCATGTCTCCGGACTTCGTCTTCTCCGGAAGCGTCGTCCCGCTCACCGCGCCGTAATGAGTCTGCCCCATCCCGCCAACGACCGACTCCGCTTTCGCCAGCTCCGGACACAAATAGACAGGAATGACCGTCTTCGCAGCCTCAGCATTCTGCGCGGCATTGAAAGCATGGTCCTGACTGACTTGCTGGTAAAGTACTCCCTGCTCGATATACGGCAAAATGTACATCGACCAGGCAAAATTCCGTCCCCCCTTCATGAGGTACTGGTACTCAAACCCGCCAGGCGGGATCTGACCGTCATGAGCCGCGATGTACTGTTCGATCCCCACAGCACACTGTTTCAGATGATTCTGACAGACCGATTTCCGTGCCGCACTCCGCGCAGCCTGAACAGCCGGAAGCAAAAGCCCCATCAGAACGCCAATGATCGCAATGACGACAAGAAGCTCGACCAACGTAAACGCTTTTCGGGAGCGGGAAACCATCTCATTTCCAATCTGAAGAAAATCCGCTTCGGACCAGCCGTCATGCCGCAGCAAAGATCCAAACTAACGCAAACGGTAGGTCTCCTGACTCACGAACAGAATATCGAGAGCCTTCTCACCGCTTCAAAAACGGCAATGACTAAATGGATACAGAACTCCAGATTTCGATATTCTTCCGCACCGTTTCCAATGCGTTCGCTCACAGTGGCGGCAGCCGTTCCGGATCTTCACCGGATTCCCTGTTATTGCGCGAAAACACGTTCTCCGCGCACACCGTTGCCGAAAAAAAGCCGTGTCGGAAAACATTTCGCAACACGGCAAATACCGGAGGTGGGAGTCGAACCCACATGTCATTGCTGACAATGGATTTTGAGTCCATCGTGTCTGCCATTCCACCACTCCGGCAGAAACTTTCGTTTCCGATTTGTTTATTTTACCACATTCCCGCTTTTTTGCAAGGGGGTCGGCTCTCTATTTTTTCATTTTTCTCCAATTATTTAAGCGTTTTTGTGTCGGAACTCGAGATCCGCACCAATTGCTCTTCACTCAGAAGACTGGAATCCACCCTCTGATAGAACGACCGCGCATGATCCCGCAAAAGCTGCTGAATGTCCGGAGAGTTGATCTGCTCAGAGATCGACCACCAGGCATCCGCCAGCTTCCGAAGATTTTCCTGCGATGCCGGCTGCGTTCCATTCAGAACCGCAAGCTCAAGACGCGCAGTATTCTGGATCTTCCGATTCTCGACCTTCACCAGATACGGCAAACTTCCCTCGACCGACCGGTTTTCCTTCCAAAGCCAAACCGCATAAAATTCGTTCTGCTTCGGATCATCCGGATCGACTTCCAGCTTCTCCAGCACATCCAAAATAGTTTCATACCGCTTTCGATATACCGCCTGCGACTGCGACATTTTCGACACGCGTTCCGCGCAATCCGCGACTGCGAACTGCTCGCCGAATTTCAAAAGCGCTTCCCCCAGCTTTGCCGATTCGTCAAACTTTTTCGCACTTCCAAGATCCTTCATGACCTCCAAAGCCGCCGACACGAAATTTCCCGCAAATTCCGGCTCCATCGAAACGTCCGGCGCACTGCATTTTTCAATGATCGCAAGGCACGTTTCATACTGCATCAACGCAAAATCAGGAAATTCCGGCGAACCAGACGCCACCATCGGCCGCACCTTCGTCAAAAGATCCAGCATTTCCTGCGGACTGAAAACATCGACTCTCTCCTTGTGCAGCGGAGGCATTTCACGGAAATCGTCACTAGAGACGACCTCGCCGTCCCCGGCAGGAGTTCCGTTCGCCTGCATATTTTCACTCTCATCGGTCGAAACCGTTTCCGGCGGTGCAGCGGTTTCCAACTCCGTTTTTCCATAGATCCAATACAGAGGACTGCCGACCGGCGTCTTCGGCGCATTCTGCGAAGACTCTGTGCCCGCGTCATTCGCAATCTCTTCGTTCACCGCATCCGAGGACTCTTCCCCGCTCTCCAATGCCCCATCCATCGGCTCAGCCGGCACATCGTCAGATCCCGCCTGCTCGAAGAACCCCATCAGAGACTCCTCTTCCCCGGCCTCGGTCCCCTCGGCAAACTTTGCGAGGTCCTCAAATTCCGATCCTTCAGAAACCGTCTGTTCCGGAACAGGACCCGCCTCCGGAACAGGACCCGCCTCCGGAACAGAGACCGCAACGCTTGTATCCTGTTCGGTCTCAGAAGATGCCGTAGCGTATCCATCCTCACGATAGTCCATCGCCACAAACGGACGGTAGACCACGTGACTCAGAGGAAGAGTGAAAGGCTTGGCCTTTTCGATCTTCAAGTCCGCCTGATATGCGATCGAGCCGTCCGGATTGCGTTCCACCATAAACGCCATCATAAACATGATGACGCATCCCAGCGCCAAAGCACAAAAGATCATTCCCCATTGCTGGCAGCGCTGGAGAAAAGTCGGCCGAACGTAACTCATCCAGATCCGGCCGCCGGCAGCTCCCAAAAGTGCCTGGTCGTACTCCTGTTTACGCGCAGGATCCAAAAGAACATACTGCGCCTGCAGTATCTCTCCGGAAATTTTCGCAAAAACCTCCGAATCGCTCTCCGCATCTGCCTGAAACAGAGCGTCCATCGTCTTGTTCAAAGCCTTCGAGATCTTGCCGAGATCCGGTTCCCCGTTCTCCAAGCCTAAGATCTCGTAACTGCTGGGAGCCGTTCCCGAAGGAATTTCCCGATGAAGCCATTTCTGATAGTATTGTGAATAGTCCATTTACTTATACTTTTCTATGAAAAACTCCGCCGTGCTGTCCCCGAATGGAAATCATCACTATTCCCAAACCCCGGAACCCGGACTTGTCTCACTCGGAATGATCAGCTGGGTCCCCGGCGGCAAGATCCCCAACGATGAGATCTTGTCTGGATTCAGACGTCGGATCGCAGGCCAGTTCGCAGCATCGCCAAGACACTTCTCCGCAATGGCGATCACGGTATCCCCCTCCTGCACGATATAGTACTGCACAGACTGCCTCGCAGGACCACCGCTCACCGCGACCGGAGTGGACGATTCTCGAGGACAGTACGTACCATAGCAGCTGCGCAAATGCTCCAACTCCGGAATCAAAACCGTCATACCGGCCTTAAGCTCTCCGGGAATGGACCGAGTGTCCTTATTATACCGCGCAAGCGCATCTTTGTAAGCAGGAGAACCATAATATTTTTCGGAAATTTTCCAAAATGTTTCACCTGCAAGTACTATATGACTCCTACATTCCGAAAACTCTGCACTTCTTTCGTCACCCTCCTGCCTTCCGCCAACTGCCTGCCCCTCCTCTTTTGAATCAAGAACGGGAGTCTGCGGAGACTGCGGGGTTTCCATATCGCCCAGCCCATCCACTCCACCCAAATCACCAAGACCATCCAGTTCATCAGTACTAGGGTCCGTCGCGGGAGCAGCCAGAATGTCCGTTGGATCCGCGGCACCAGCTTCATTTTCAGAATTTCCATCATTGGGAAGTTCAAGATCCATCCCTAATTCTGATGCAGCAGGAAGCGGATCCTGAGGGGTTTCCGCATCAGCCGTTTCTGTGCCGGGAGTTTCGGCATCGGGAGTTTCTGCTCCGGGAATTTCCGAGTCAGAGAGTTCGCCAACGTCCAGACTGTCGCCAAGCCCGCCGAGGCCGTCCGCAGCAGGAGTTTCCGCATCGGACGCATCTGTACCGGGAGTTTCTGCTCCGGGAATTTCCGAGTCAGAGAGTTCGCCAACGTCCAGACTGTCGTCAAGCCCGCCGAGGCCGTCCGCAGCAGGAGTTTCCGCATCGGACGCATCTGTACCGGGAGTTTCTGCGTCGGGGGTTTCCGAGTCAGAGAGTTCGCCAACGTCCAGACTGTCGCCAAGCCCGCCGAGGCCGTCCGCAGCAGGAGTTTCCGCATCGGACGTTTCTGTACCGGGAGTTTCTGCGTCGGGGGTTTCCGAGTCAGAGAGTTCGCCAACGTCCAGACTGTCGTCAAGCGCTCCGGGAGTTTCCGCGTCAGGAGTTTCCGCAGCAGGCGTTTCTGCTGCATTGGGGAGCACGTCACTAACGGCAGATTCCTGTTCCAAAAGGTCCGAGTTCTGTGCCTCATCCCAAACGTTGGACTCAAAGCCCTCTCCGCCGGGAGCGACCATATCTTCGGAAAGTTCAGGATCGGATTCCGTTCGGGGAAACTTTGGAGCTTCCTTCATCTCTTCGGAAGACGTTTCCTCTGGATCCTGTTCGCTCTGCGAAATACCATCCAGCGCCGTCGGGAGTTGTTCTGCCGTATCTGCGGTCTCATTTTCCTGAGAGGGCCGCAGCGTCTGCGTATCCTCCGGCAGGTTCGGGTCGGAAACTCCAGTCACATCGGTCTCTGTATCAGGCAGGAGCGCCGTTAGATCTTCCTCTGTCCCAAGTTCATTTTCAAGTCCGTCAGCCTGTTCCGGCGCAGTATCCGAAAGTCCCGCTTCCGCAGCAGATCCAGTGTCGGTCCCTAGAGAGACTTGGGCCTCCAAACTGTCCTCCGGATCCATCTGAGCGTCAAATTCCGAGGACATTTCATCAAGTTCTGACGTTCCGGTCAGACTGTCTTCCAACTCATTTTCCAGACCATCCGCCGGAAATTCATTCGCTTCAGCCGTTCCTGCAATTCCATCCGTTCCGGTTTCACCAGCCTGGGGAGTTGCCGACGGCAGCGACAGATCCAGAGAGAACGCATCCTCTTTTTTCGTACTGTCCGCATCCGCTGCGGAGGGTTCCTGCGTACCTTCCGTCCCGATTTCCGCTCCGTTTTCCGCTCCGTTTTCTGCCGATGCGATCTTTTCTCCGTTCTCGTTTCCCGAGCCGCCGACCAACAACAGAACGAGCGCCAGAAGAGCCAGAGCGGTCAATCCAACGAAAGCGGATCCCAAAATCAGGTAGGTCTTACGCTTTTCGCGCGCGAGCTGTTCCGCAGTCTGGGACGGGATCCCGGGAACTGCGGCGCTTTCCGTTTTCGGTTTCTCCGGTTTCTCCGG
>JAFQOH010000179.1:0-24498 GCA_017403345.1 Thermoguttaceae bacterium | reverse complement strand
TTCTGGAATTCAGGTCCGCGACAGCGGCACGAACCCGACGGTGGAGAAATGCCGATTTACGAATAATCAACGGGCGGGAATTGTGGTCTACGACGGCGCCTCCGGAACGTTTACGGACTGCGATGCAAGCGGAAACGCGTACTCTGGAATTCAGGTCCGCGGCAGCGGCACCAACCCGACGGTGGAGAAATGCCGATTCACCGATGGGAAACAGAACGGAATTTTTGTCAACGAAGGCGCGAGCGGAACGTTCCGGAACAATACGTTGTCTGGGAACGCAGGCGGGAACTGGTTCGTCGGAAGTGACTGTTCACCCGTTCGTGTCGGTAATACGCCGAATGAATAAGTTTTCGTTCTTTTAGCGGGTGGTAAGGAAACGCGTCTGTAGATCAGTGGTGTCTGCAGCGCGTTTTTTGTTCTTGCAGCGAATGCGCATCGCGCATCTGGTGCGTGTGGTTACGTAAAAAAGAAACCTAAAAAATCCCTCCAAATCGTATTTCCGCGCTTCTTTTCACTTTTTTCTCTCCGTGCGAATGCCGGGGGCTTGACTTTTTTGGCCTCGGAGAGTAAAATCTGATTCTAAAGTGTGTTTCCAGCTCATAAAAAATCAGAAGAAAGATCAGAAAATGAAAGTACTGCACGAGGATAATCATCTGCTCGTCGTAGAAAAACCGGCAGGATTGCCGACAATGGGAGTCCGTGAAAATGAGAAATCGCTCCTGACCATCGCAAAAGCGTACATCGCGGAAAAGTACCAGAAGCCGGGAAACGTTTTTCTTGGCGTCGTGAGCCGGCTCGACACACCAACGACCGGTGTCGTGGTCATCGCGCGGACGAGTAAATCGGCTTCACGCCTGGCTGAACAGTTCCGCGAACATTCCGTCACGAAAACCTACGTCGCAGTCGTTGACGGGATCGTGCCGAACGATTCAGGAACGCTCCGTAATTTCATGGCAGAAGAGAAACGTCACCGCAAAATGTTCGTCACGCAGGCCCCCGACGGGATCCCGGCAGTCCTTCACTACCGCGTCATCAAGCGTTTCGCGAATGAGACGATGCTGGAGATCAACCTTGAGACCGGACGCAAACACCAGATCCGCGTTCAGCTTTCCCACCTCGGATTTCCGATCGTCGGCGACTACAAATACCGTTCCCGCACCAAATTTCCGGTCGGGATCGCACTTCATGCGCGCCAGATCACGTTCCGCCACCCGACTCTCGACACAGAATTGACCTTTACGGCCGACTTTCCTGCGACTTGGAAACGTTTTTTCTCCTGATGTGATCGAAAGACGCGCACGCAGGAACGATTACTTGGGAGAGAGTTTCCGGAAAAACTGCGTCAATTCAGCCGTCGGGTCAAAGCAGACCTTCCCAAGCCGGCGTGAGATCGGATGAAAGGGAAAGACCGGGAGCGTTTTGCGTTTGTGCAGCTCCGAAATATACGCAGGCAGTATCTTCCGAACCGATTCCGGACCGTGAAGCAGAAAAGTCACCCACGCCCACGATTCCGCGTACCGCTCTGCCGTCATTTCGGACATCTCGCGCAGAGATTCCAGTTCGCTCAGCGGCGGAAGTTCGCCATGCGCGGCGCGTTCGCAAATGGGAAGGAACCATTCGGAAGCACGCACCTCCTCCGGAATCGTTTCCGTACGATGAAAAAGTCCGTCGGAAAACCGCCGATGGGGCTTTCCAGCGTCTGCAGCGGCAGTGCCGACTCCCATTTCAAAATACTCCGCCAGTCCCTCATCCAGCCAAATGGGGACCTCCGGCAGGACAGCATGCAGAAAAGCGTGCGTTCCCTCATGACGCAGATCGCGAGCAAAATTCTCTGAAAAATAGAGGAAAAGTTGGCCGTGCTGGTTTTGTTTTTTCAGAAAAAGCGCCCGGCGGTAGGGAATATTAGGGTACTCGCGCTCCAGAAACGCCCGCCATTGCATCTCATTTGCGAAAATGTAAAGCTCGATCCATTCCTGCGATGCCGGAAGATCCAGCCTCTCCTTTAAAACCTCGGAAATGCGCGAAAGTTCCTTGAGGGTATCGTCTGCCGAAGTCAGATCAAACTCCGCCCAGCAGGCAAACGGACCGTAAACGCGCGTAGAGACCCACTCCTGAGCCTGCGCGCTGCCGGAAAAGACGAAAGGTCCCAACAAAAAAAGCAAGCCAAGCAAAAAAAGCCTTAACGAAAAAGGTTTCTGACTCATTGGTCCCAGACTCGCTACTTCTCAAAAAACCGCTTTTTCATCCGTAAGCCGCAGAACACTCAAGAACTGCGGCTCAACAGAAATCTCAGACTAAGATCAGCCGTAGATCTCGTTCCACAGACCATTCAGATCAACGTCGGCAGTCGTACCGGCGAAAACGACCGTACGGTAGGTGACTTCGCGGGATTCACCCTTTTTGAAGTGCCACGGACCCGGATTGTAGTTGAACGGCATCGGGGAAATGTTCCCGTAGTCGCGAGTGAACCACGTGCAGTTTTCGAACGTGGGTTCAGCCGGCGTGATGTTCGGCGGGCAGAGAACGGCGACACCTTCCGTGATGGCCGGGTTGAAGTAGCGTTTTCCGTAGTACGCGCACCATTTCGCGACTTTACCTTCGGTCTCCGCCTGACCTTTCTGTCCGTTACTGTTGATCAGCACGCCGCCGCCGGCCGGTGCCAGATCGTTCGAGACGCGGACACCAAAGAAACCGTGGTTCGTTTTCGTGACAGTCACGTCCACCAGCGGCGTCCATTTGACGTAAAAGTCCACGATATAGTAGTCATCGCAGCGCCAGTCGATCGTGTAGCGGCGCGAGTCTTCCATGATCGGATCCTGATCCGGTTTCTTCCAGAGGCAGCCGTCCGTCCAGACGATCTTGGATTCGGTCGCTTCTTCGACCTTCAGTTCATTTTTGCTCAGGATCTGACCGTCTTCACGTCGTCCCTGCCAGTAATTTCCGCCGTTGACGCGGTCCAGACCAAAGAACATCGAACGGTGGTGCGGCCACGGCATTCCCGTTTCGGTCGTGACGGAGACCATCGATTTCGGACCGGCGAGCGGATAAATGTACGGATACTTCTGGTGCTGACCGCAGCGGTACGTCGCCAGCATCTGATTGTCGCGGCGGACCCACAGCATTTTGTTTTCGCAGGCGGAAACGTAGCCCGTGCAGTGCTCTGCCGGATTTTCGCCCCAGTTTTTCGTGAGCGGAGCGGCTTTCTGACCGGCAAAAATAGGACCGGTGGGCACATTGGAAATAACTTCGCCGTTTTCGTTGGCGAACGAAACGCTCAAACCGCCGGCAACCGCGGAAGATGCGACAGCGGCACGCAAAAAATCACGTCTTTTCATGAATTTGATCCTTTCTGATTGAAGGAAGGTAGGAAGGAAATTAAAAATCGACTTTTTTATGCAGTGCGCCAAAGAAAAAACTCGGAACGCACTGCACACTCGTCAGCCGCGGACAGACGAGATACAGTTTCAGCCTGTCCGCGGCCAAAATGAAATTTTAGCCGCCAAAACACTGCGAGATCTTGCGAGCGACCCATCCCACGACCAAAACGGAGGACGTGACGATGGTGATCGCGATCCACTGCCCAAGTGTAAGGGGTACGGTACGGAAGAAAGCGCCGATCTGCGGCACCTGGACCAACAGGACCTGCGTCGCAGTGATGAACAGGATGATGCTCAAAAAACCTCGGCACTTCAAAAGTCCGGCAAATGCGGATTCCCTTCCGGAAAGGGAACGGCAATTGAATTTGTGCCAAAACTGGAACATGATCAACATCGTGAAGAATATCGTAAGTTGGGCGACATTATAGTTTCCAGAGCCTCCTTTGGAAAGATTTTCTGAGTTGCGGGATTCATCATACCAATCCTTTACGAACTCAAAGGGGGGCTCTATAATGCTTGTTGTATCATCGATAGATTTCACAAATCCATTCATACTGGATGCAATCGCACCACGCTGTTTATCCTGCAGTACTTTTTCCGCCGCGGGCTTTGACGCAACATCATTTACTAAATCTTTTTCTAAAGCGAACCAATTTCCATAAAGTGCCGCAAAGAGCATCGCGGTCTGGAAAATACCGACAAATAAGACATTCAGCATCATTTCTAGCGAAACAATACTCGCGTTGCGGGAGATCGGCGGCTGCTCAAGGACTTTCGGACGCGGAGGCTGGGTAGAATAGGCAATTGCAGCCAGCGTATCCATGATGATGTTGATCCAGAGCAGCTGGGTGACGGTAAGCGGAAGCGGCAAACCAAAGCACGGTCCAATGACGGCACACAGAAGAGCCACGACGTTTACTGAAAGCTGGAACTGGAGGAAACGCTGAATATTTTGGAAGAGCGTGCGTCCCCAGGAAACGCCCGTCACGATGTTCGTGAAATTGTCGTTAAGGAGCACGATATCGCTGGCTTCCTTGGCGACTTCCGTTCCGGTCTGTCCCATGGAGAGTCCAACGTCGGCAAACTTGAGCGCCGGGGCGTCGTTCGTTCCATCACCGGTCATGGCGACGACTTCACCGTCATGATGGAGCGCCTTGACAAGACGCAGTTTATCTGCCGGAGTGGAGCGGGCCAGCACGCGGAGTTTCTTGGCTTTTTCCGGCAGTTCGTCATCCGGGATCTGGTTGAATTCTTCAGACGTCAGGACCAACTCTTCCTTCGAACCGGAGTAGATGCCCGACTCCAGCGCGATCGCACGTGCCGTCGGGAGCGAGTCGCCCGTGACCATCTTCACGACGATCCCGGCTTTATGGCACTGAGCCACAGCCGCGGGGACTTCCGGACGCATGGGATCTGCGATGCCGAGGAGACCGACCAGCGTACCGTTCGGAGCATTTTCCGCATTTTCAAGGACCGTTTCGTCCGTCCAGTCTTCTTCCGTCTCGCAGAATGCCAGAACACGAAGAGAACGGGAAGCCGCCTCGTCGATCTTTTGATTTAGAAATGCCATGTGCGGCGCGATCGGTTCCGTTTTACCGTCGATCAGGATCTGCGCACAGCGGGCGAAAACTCGTTCCGGCGCTCCCTTGGCATACGTGATCCGTTTGCCGTCCTTCTGGACAGAAACGACCGACATTTTACGCTGGGAATTGTGTTCCAGCCGGCCAGTCAGCGGAAGTTCTGAACGGATCTGCGAATAGGAAATTCCAGCCTGATTCAGGAACTTCAGGAATGCGCACTCCGTCGGATTCCCGATACCAAGGATTTTCGGCGTACCGTCTTTTTCCGTCTCAACGTGAAGGTCTGCCGTACTGTTGAGCGCGATACCGCAAACAATGCTTTCCCAATTCGCACACTTCGGCAACTCGGCGAGAAGGGCATCTTTGTCAAAGACTTTCTCTCCCAGAACGCCCCAAACGGGAACCATGCGGTTTTGCGTGAGCGTTCCCGTTTTGTCCGTGCAGATGACGGTAGCGGATCCAATGGTCTCGGAGGCCACGAGTTTGCGCACGAGGCAGTTTTCCTTCGCCATCTTCATCATGTTCAGCGCCAGAGAGACCGTCACCATCATCGGAAGGCCTTCCGGGACCGCAACGACGATGATCGTGACCGCAACGATGAAGGATAGCAGCACGTGATCCAGAAGCTCGATACTGGCCGCAGTCATTCCATTCCCGAGGAATCCGGCAACGCCGCTGATCCCGACCAAGAGCGCAAGTGAGACTGCCGTCATGGGGACCCAACAAAGAATACGCAGGAAGAGGGACTTTAACTCCAGATCCATGCTGCGGAAGAAGGGCCGGAGAAGGAATCGGACGGACAAAAACCCGCAAACGGCTGCCGCGGCGAGAAGTCCCACGCTCGCTCCCTGTTGACTTTGAAGTACCTTCGTTAGCTCCTCCGCATCTACAAGCGCCTGCACGCTCATGACGGTGAAGATGAGCAGAGCGCCGGAAACGCCGGCTGCGCTGATCTGGCGAGCGAGTACAGAGAGTTTCGCCGTAAGCGGAGTCTCATTTCGGTAGGGATCATCGGTCAAAGCCGAGGCGATCTTTCCCATCTGCGTTTTGTCGCCGACTGCCGTGACGCACATGAGGCCGGATCCGTCCGCGACCATCGTTCCGCGAGCGGCAAAAAACGGATTGCCCAGCTGATTCAGCGATTCAAGCGTTTGGGGATCGTCCAGCTGGATCATGTCTTTCTCGCAAGCAGTCTTTCGCGCCGGCATCGACTCACCGGTCATCATCGACTCTTCGATCTTAAGATTGGAAGCCTCAAGCAGAATACCGTCTGCCGGGATCTTATCGCCAAGAGTGATCTTCAGGATGTCGCCGACGACCAGCTCCGTGATCGAGATCTCGTCAAGCTGACCATTCCGGAAGACCTTGACCCGAATATCTTCCTTCACTTTATTGAGAAGCTCAAATTCCTTCGCGCTTTTACGTTCCGAAAAAAACGCAACGAGCGTCGCAAGTCCGACCGCAATGAAGATCCCGATAGGTTCAAAAAAGCTGGCATGTTCGCCGCCGCCCTGCATCTGAAACTGGATCAGCGTAACACCGAGAGACAAAAAAGCAGCAATGAGCAGAATTATGATCGTTGGGTCTTCAAATTTTGAAAGGAGTTCCTTCCACCAAGGAGTTTTGTCAGGCGGCGTCAGTTCGTTTCGGCCAAATTTCTTTGAGGATAATTGAACTTGAGAAGTATCCAGGCCTACACCTGGATCCAGCTTTTCTTTTTCAAAAAAAATCTGCATGAATGATTCTCCAATATTTCCGATTTGAAAGCCCGCCAATGCTTCTCAAATCGTTTCGAAGACACCGCATCAGGCTATAATCTAAACATAAGGTACCGAGTGAAGTTCCGAAAACAGACCATGAAACGTCCGCGAACAGAATCTACACACTACCAAATCTCGATTTTAGCCCAAATTTAAAAAAAATCAACCCCCACCTTTCCATTTTGGGATAAATTTTGAAAAAATCCACCCTATCTAACGAAAATCGCTTGACTTTTAATTCGTATCAAGTAGAATATGATCTAGTGTTTTTCTTTTCTTGCGTCAAATCAGGAGACGATCAAGATGAAGTTACTGAAACAAATAAAATTTTTAATGTGCCTGCTGTGCATTTGTGCGTTTTCACTCCCATTGGAAGCACAGGGACCGCGCGGAAACGGACATAGCGGACATAGCGGACATAGCGGGCATAACGGACACGGCAGCCGGCCTGGAAACGGACATTCCATGGGACATCCGTCACGCGGAGGCCATGCGCCATCCGCACAGAGACGTTCCTCGCCTTCCAAACGTCCTTCCGCAATGACACACAGCCCAGGTCGCGGTCCAGCGCCGGAACGAAACGCCCGGAGGACCGAGGCTCCTGATCTTGGCCGTCACGCGGAAATGCAGGCTCCAAACCGAACACTCGGAAGACCATCCGGAAGACCATCCGGAAGACCAGCTTCCGCGGAAAGAGCACCAGCGCCGAACAGCCGCTCCGATCGTTTCGAGGCGCCCAACTTGGGACGAGACTTCCGAACGCCGTCTGTACACCATCCTTCCGGGAGACCTTCCAGGAGCCCATCCGAACACCATGCAGGCGGTCCCCCATCCGGACACCGTCCCCCGGCAGCACATCATCCACACGCAGGACGTCCCTCAGATCCGTCCCCGGGACATCGTGCACACCATTACGCACCGCCGCACCGCGTTCCGACACACCCACAGCACCCGCAGCATCCGCAGCATCCGCAGCATCCGCAGCACCGCGTTCCGACACACGTTCCGTACCATTGGCATTTCTACGACCCGCATCCGTATCATGCCGGCTGGGATCCCTACCGCCCGGTCTATCCATGGTGGATCGATGCCGTGGAGTTTGGAGCCGGATATACGCTTGGTTTTTACGTTGCAAACGGACGCAGGGTCTACTACTATTACCCGGAACCTGCCGATATTTCCATCACCATAGACGCTGTGCCGTCTGACACCGTCCCCGTAGACGTGCCGGCCGACGACAGTGAGTGTTTCACGGACGTTCCTGAAGTTTTGGAAGAGATCACAGAAGAGGTCCCACAACCGGAATTGCTTCAGAAAGACGGTACGCTCACCGAAGCGCCGGCAATGGACATTCCTCTGGAAAGTGTCGCGGAGGTTCCTAACTCTCCGGACGGAACTGAAGAAAAGTCCATTCTGGAAGGCCCCGAGATCGCACTTCCAAAAATCAGCCGTTCCGAGGTGGATGCTGCGTGGCAGGAGATCCTGACGGGAGATTCTGCATTCGCAAACGGAGAGCTGGCAGACGCAGTTGCGAAATACGCCGGAGTCAGCGAAACTCTTCCCTCGATGCCGGATCCCTGGTTTCGTCTTGCGTACGCCGAGACCGCACGCGGAAATTACGAGCAGGCTTCCGAATACTGCCTGAAAGGTCTGCGCGCCTCCAGGCTCTGGCCGGTAAGTCCCTTTTCGCTGGATTACGTCTACCAGGCAAACACGGAACGTAAAAATGCCGTCCTCGCATCGCTCGAGAACGCCGCGCGAAATCAGCCGGAGGATGAAAATTTGAATCTTCTGACCGGTTTTGCCTTTTACGCAGACGGTCAAAACGCAAAAGCTGCGGAATTTTTGAAAAAAGCGGAAAAAATTTCTCCGGATCTGGCGGAATTTACAGAACCTGTGTTGAAAAATATTCCGTAACGTGCTATACTTGGCACATAGCCAAATATTTGGCCCACACTTTGCGAGTTTCCTCATGATGTTTTTCGGGAGGCGTTCCTTGACGATCTTTCGTCCGACAGGAAAAGCGGCCTCCCGCCTGACCCGCAGCCATGCTCAGTCACACAGCATGGTTTACGTTTGACTTTATTTTTGATCCATAAACATGAAAAGCCGTTTTAGTCCATCCGATTTTTTTTGGGGAATTTTGGTCCTTTACTTCCTTGGGACAGTTATCCCGTCCCGCCATTTATGTGCGGGCCCCATGACAACTCCCCAAGCCTACGGTCCGCAAAATGTGGAATTCACATCACCTTCCCCTGATGAAAAAATGCCTCAAACGGACATGACCGGCATTTCAGACATCATCATCCTTGGCGAGGAAAGAAAAGCGGAAACAGCCCCAGTTGTGGAACTTGCGCTGGAACGTCCCATCACTCCCGAAAACGTTCCGGTCCCGGCTCCTCCTGCGTTTCCGAAATCGAAAGATGCGCAAACCGCCCCAAAGACTTTCCATTTTGCCTCGTCAGAAACTGTCACGCCGGAAACCGCCACTCCCGCAAACGCTTCTTCCGGAACGGACGCGCTTCAGCCCATGGATCCCAACGTTTCAGGAGCCCTCCAGGACAAACAGGAAAGAGAGGAAAATCAGGAAAAGCAGAAAAAAACGGTCTCGCTTTCCATTCAGCTTCTCGAGCGTCTATGCCAGCCGACACAGTCCGTTCTTGAGAATGTGCAGGAAGTCGATCTTCCGACGTTCCTTTCGGCACCCGCTCTCCACTATTCAGAAGAGACGCTTTCCACCGCACTGCGTCTCTACTGGCGTTCATCTGCGCTTAAGAGTGAAGCACTCTTCCGCCTCCGTCAGGCGAATGAACTCGCCAAACTGGCAGAAACGGCGTCTCCTGAAGATCAAGTACTCTACCGCGCAGCAGCCGAAACGGCTCAAGCCAAAGCCAACACCGCCAAACTTGCACTACGCGCCAACGCACTGGAACTCGGCCGAACTGCGGGCTATGCGCAAAGTGTGACGGCACAGACGCTTCCGCACGCAGGAAACTACGAGACGCACTTTCAACAGTTTATCCCAACACACGGTTCCCGGACCGTCTATCTGCATGGCTTGATCCAATTCCGGCGTCAGCAGCTGATCGCCGCGGCTTCCGCATGCGTCTCTGCCGAAAATCTGCTCAAAATGCAAATGACGGAAAAAAAAGATGCCGAAACGGTCCTTGAAACCTGGGAAACGCTCGAACACAGACAGAGACTCTTTTTCGACGTCCTGACCGAATTCAACGCCGAGATCCTGCAGTACGTTCTCCTGATCAGTTACCGCAAAGGCCCGGACCTCGTCCCGCTCTTGGTTCATACGGCCCAGAGTTCTCCGGAAACAGAGAGGACTTTTTCCTCCGACGCCCTCCCGCAGGACACTGCCATGCCATACACTGCGGTTCCCGAACGAGAAACTTCTGCTGCGTCTCTTTCTCCGGAAAACAGTGCGTCCATTCCAGCCCCCTCACTGCCGGCGGTCGAAAATACAGCGGAACTTTCCCCCGTCCCGGCAGCGGCTGAAGGTCCGGGATTACCGACATTCGCGGAAAGCGTACCGGAAAACGCACCGGCAAACGTTCCCGTCTACGAAGAAAACGCTGCCATCGATGTGGTCCTCCCGACAGAAGGGGTTCCTGTGGTCCCCTCCATTGGCGTTCCTCCTACCGAGACCGCCCCTCCCGGAAGTGATTTCCAGCCGATCGGCGGCCCCAACGGAGTACTCTCAGATCCGACACTCGGACTCCCTGCCGAACAGAACGGTGCAGCACACTTTCAAAAGGATCCGTTTCGGCGTCTGACGTTCCGCGGGATCTATTCCGCAAACGGCATCCTTCATCAGACTGCGAAACCTTCCGTCCTGCTCAATCCGTCCGAAGCTTACTCGGAAAGCACCTCCGCTTCGGCAGGCCTCGACACGCTCCAGTCATTCCAAAACGGCATCTCGCTCCGTAACGCACTGGAACGGGCAGAGTATTCCAGCCGTGAAAAAGTACTCCAAACGTACTGGCACTATGTGTTTCTGCAGAAACAGATCTGCGTTTTGAAGTACCAGGAGACCCTCCTCGCCGCCATGACGGAGCGCGTTTTCGCAGACAGCGAAAATGCCGACGCAGGAAAATTCGGCGTCTCGCTCGAATTCCATTCTCTAGTCCTCCGTACGGAACTTTTGGGAACGGAAGCAGAAGCTTGGAAAGTACTTTACCGTCTTTCGCAGCAAATGCACCTTGCGTTTACCTGGCCGCTCGAATTTCCCGAGGCGCTTACGGAACTCAAAGCGGAAAATTTCCAGCTCTCCACGAGTCGGCTTTCCCCCGGTTCCGCAGAAGAAGCGCGCTTTCTTCCCCTCATCCGCCAACTTTATCAGTTCGCAGAACGTCTTCCGGACGCGTTCCTGAAAGTTCAGGCACAGGAATCCCTCATCGCTCCGCCGCAGACGCAGAATTCGGAAAAAAATTCGATTTCCGTACACATCAAAACTGCCCCGTACGAGAAGCTCTCACTGCTCCTTGATTCCATGGCGGCTGCCAGAAAAGACAGTTTCGAGTACCTGAAATTCCTTTTTCAGACCAATGCACTTTACGGTTCCTGCATTTTATCCGCAGATCCCTTCGGCTCGGCACCTGAAAAACTGGAAGAAACGCTGACGCGCTGATTTCTTTTACCGAAAACTGGGAGGAGGACTGGCTGAAGGCTGTAAGAATAGACAGAGGACTGCCCCAAAGCCAGTTGCCGAATGGAAAGAAACAAAAAATCGGCATCACGCAGGAGTGATTTTTCCGATAGATGGAAATAAAATCGCAAAATTTCGCTGTTTTTTCGAGAATTCCATAATAGATACCTTGACGAAAACTAAAATTTAGAGTATGATACAATAGTAGTGTATTTGAAATTTCAGGGGGAGTTTTTTAGATGAATTATGCGACGATTGGTCCAATTTCCGTTTATCTTCCGGAAAGATGCGAAACGATTGATGACCTGAAAAAAGAACATCCAGAATGGGAATTGGATGAGATTTGTGCAAAAACGGGAGTTTACGCGAGATACATTTCCGCTCCGGACGAATTTGCCTCCGATATGGCGGTCAAAGCTGCGGCTCAGCTTCTGGAAGAATACCAGATCCCGCGTGAAAGTATCGATTTCGTCATCCTATGTACCCAGTCGCCGGATTATCCGATCCCAACGACCGCCTGTCTCGTTCAGCATCGTCTCGGTCTACGGATCGACTGTGGCGCTTTGGATTTCAATCTCGGCTGCTCCGGTTACGTTTACGGTCTGAGTCTCGCGGATGGTCTGATCCGGACGGGAGTCGCCAAACGCGTGCTGTTCATCACTTCGGAAACGTACACAAAATATATCGACAGCGGAGACAGGTCTCTTCGCACGATTTTTGGCGATGCTGCAACGGCAACACTGCTTGAAGCCGGCGAATCGCAGTCCCTTGGACCTTTCCTCTTTGGCACTGACGGTGAAGGCGCGGACGCGCTGATCGCGTATGGCCGCGGCATTCGTCCGGAATCGCTTTCCCTAAAACCCCGTCATCGACGACGCTGGGCAAGCAGCCTCTACATGGATGGTGCGGAACTCATGCGTTTCACCAACTCCAAGATCCCGCCGCTGGTCGCGCAGCTCCTTGAAAAAGCGAACATGCAGTTGGAAGACATCGACATTTTTCTCATGCATCAAGCCACGCGCAAAATGCTGGAAAGTTTGACCGTCACGATGGGACTTTCGCCTGAAAAAGTTCCGATCCAGCTGGAAAGATACGGAAATACGGTCAGTTCCTCGATTCCTATCCTGATCGCGAACCTTCGAAAAGAAGGAGGATTGCGTCACAATCAGCGTGCCATGCTTTTGGGGTTTGGCGTAGGACTTTCCTGGGGCGGCGTTTTGTGGAACGATGTGTGGAATCCTAATCGATAATCAGCTCTCACTCGCGAATCGTCCTCATCCGCCAATTGTCCTCTAGCGTCATTTGACGCCGATCTGCAATTGACCTTCAATCGACGATTCCGTAACGGGAAGATGGAATGAATGTTTTTAAGATCATACCAAGAACGATTTTTTTAGAATTCTTCTCGGTTTTTCTTATCGTACTTTCCCTCGGTACGCTGCTTTTGATCGTCCTTGGCCTCACTTTCGAAGCCAAGGATCAGGTCGCACAGGTGCCTTTCATGAAGATACCGGCCCTGATTTTGTACATTCTTCCGTTCGCATTTTCGATCACGTTTCAATTCGTCATCGTTTTCACTTGCGCTATCGTTTTTTCAAATCTCGTACACAAATTCGAAATACGCACACTCGCAATGTGCGGTATATCCCCGTGGTCTGTTACGTACCCTGTGCTCTTTCTCGCACTGATCTTGAGTGTAGGCTCCTACTTTTTAGCGGATCTGTATCTCTCATGGGGAATTACCGGCATGACGAAGGTCGTGGCCTCCTGTGCCGAGACCATCATTTACACTTCGCTGGAAAAAGACCATATCGTTCCGGTCGCCAACAGCAAAAATGAAGTCAAGATCCTCTTTACTGCCCGGGAAGTGCATGGAAAAGACATTTACGCGCTTAGCGGTCTTTCTCTTGACCCCGGCCAGAATTACTTTTTTTCTGTCAGTAAAGCGCAGCTCTCCATTGGGCCTGCCAATAAAATCATCGCGCCGGACGAAAACTGTATCCACATTGCCCCTCAAAACGACTACGCTCCGACCACCCAAGAGATCTCTGTGATCAAATACATACCGGACCCGATGGATCAAAGGACCATACTCAAGATCCAGGGAACGGGATTTCACATTCAGTACGGAAAATTTCATGCGAATTTCCGCGGAACGCTCACGGGGATCATTCCGCTTGACCAGATCTACCAGCTTCTCCATCAGGGAAGAGCCATCAGTCCTTCCGACATACCGAATAGTCAATTAAAAGATTACGAGAACGACTATAGGTACAATATTCAGCTCTTGCGTGACGATTTGGCGCTGCGCAGTCTCGATACGATCCTATATCAGGAAGTATCGGGCTTCGGGGATTCTTGGGACTGGATGTACGATCAGATCCGCGACTACGAGAAAAATTGCCGACGCGCCCGGTCTGAACCGCTCCGGCGTATCGCAACGGCGGCAAACTGCTTCATGTTTGCTTGGATGGCCATTCCGTTGACGTTTTTTCTCGCGAACGCTTTCGAGAATTTGAATGTGGTCTACATTACGCTCATTCAGTTAGCCCTTTTAGTGCTCCTGTTTGCGCTCATGCAGATCATCCCAAGTATTTCGAAAAAAACGGAAGTCCATCCCATGATTTTCATGATCCCGCACATTCTTTATTTTATCGCAGGCCTATGGATCTCGCGATGGTCATTCGCCTACGCATACAAGGGGAAAAGTTAGTGTCCAAGATTCGAAGTTTTTTAGAACTGATCCGTTTCAGCCATACGATTTTCGCGCTTCCGTTTGCCTGCTTAGCCGCGACGATGGCGTGGTACGCAAACACCCAAACTCAGCTCTGGTATGCGGAGGCCGAAGAGATGGCAGAGTTCGTGCCGCAGGGATTCCGATGGATGGATGGAGCGGGCATTTTGCTTTGCATGGTATTCGCCCGCAGTGCCGCCATGGCGTTCAATCGTCTTGTGGACCGAAAGATCGACGCGGAAAATCCCAGAACCGCCGCCCGACACATTCCTGCCGGGATCCTTTCAGTTCCTCAGGTCGTTTCGTTTACCGTACTCTGTGCGCTTGGATTCATTGCCTCAACAGCACTTTTTCTGCCGGCAAATCCGCTGCCTTTGCTGTTTTCCCTCCCGGTCCTCCTTTTCCTCATGGGGTACAGTTTGGCGAAGCGGTTCACAAATTACGTTCATTTCTGGCTCGGAACGGCATTGATGCTCGCGCCGATCGCAGCGTGGACCGCGATTCGGGGAGAGACCATCCTGAAACTTCTGCAGATATGGAGGGAAACCGGCGCCTTTTGTGCCCTACCTGCCGAATTTTCCGCGCTCGTTCTCGCGCTTGCCGTCTGTCTCTGGTCTGCGGGATTCGACATCATTTACGCAACGATGGATGCCGATTTCGACCGACGTTCCGGAGTCCACAGCATTCCCGGCTATTTCGGGATCCCGAACGCACTGCGTATCGCGGCGTTTTGCCACATTTTGGTCCCGCTGCCGCTGCTGGCGCTCGCTTTCTTCTTTCCGCCATTCCAGACTCTCTGGCTATGCGGAACGGGACTCATTTCCGTACTGCTCCTTTACGAACACTGGATCGTGGATCCCAAAGATCCGATCCGGGTCAATGCCGCCTTTTTCAACGTAAATTCGCTCATCAGCGTCACACTGTTAGCGGTCGGAATCTTGGAAATGTTGTGGAGCTGACCCCTTTTTCCAAGCACTGGACATCACGAGATACGACGAAGTCCCACGAGATACCGTCAGGCCGTCCCGTCCAAAAATCGCTGCGCATTTTCCCGCATCTGTTTCGCCAGGTCAACTTCCGAGATCCCGAGACACTCTGCGGCGCTCCCGTAAAGCCATGGAAGCGTTTTCGCACTTTCCGCCGACTCCGCATCGGTCTCCAGAAGAAGACGTTCCTTTGGAATTGCACGCAGAAGTGCCCGTGACTTGGGACGCTGGGGCTGAAAGCGAAAAGAGGCAAGCGAAAAAAAAGCGTTCCATTTTTCTTTTTCAAGGATCTGCGTCACGAGCTGTGGAGACCCGGAAAATGCGTGAAAAAGAATCGGGATCGGCTTCCCGGAAAGGATCGGCCGAGCAAAAGCCCAAAGCAGTTCCCACGCACGCACACAGTGGATCGAAACCGGCCGACCGAGTTCCACAGCAAGTGCGAGCTGACGCTGAAAAAACGTTTTCTGGAGGCAGACTGCCGCGCGGCCCTGCAATTCCGGCTTCCAAGCATCCAGCCCGACCTCACCGACTCCAGCATTCGGCATCCTCCGCAAAAGGGTCTCCAAACGCTCATCCCAGCCCGCACCAGCAGCCAAAACCGCCCACGGATGGATCCCCAAAAATGGAACGATCCATCCCTCTGCGTTTTTTTCCAAATCGAGAATCGGTCCTTCCGCACTCCGAAACTGTACTGCCCGGCAGACGAGTTCCCAATCCGATTCCGAAACGGAATTCAGAAAACTGACTGACCTCTGCACAGAAAAATCGCCAAATTGCGAAAAAAGATGCACGTGCGCGTCGACCAGATCGGTCGGCATGTGCTCCGCGGCCGCAAATGGAGCCTCAGACATCTTTCGGCGCCATGGGAAGTTTCAGCGTAAACATGGTCCCCTTGCCGACGGAACTCTTCACCTGGATCCGTCCGCGATGCTCTTCAATGATCTCCCGACACATCGCCAACCCCAGCCCAGTTCCCCCTTTTCCGCTTTCGTCCGGGCCTTTTTTCGTTGAGAAAAACGGCTCAAAAATATGCGGAAGCACATCCGCCGGGATCCCCGTTCCGTAATCTCTCACCGAAAGATCGACCATGCCGTTTGCCGGGTCCGGCTGGATCTTCACAAGAAGATCGCCGCCGTTGGGCATCGCCTGACGCGCATTGATGAGGAGATTCAGAAGGACCTGCTGGATCTGATTTCCGCATACGAGCACTTCCGGCACCTCTGCCGCAAATTCTTTCACGACCGAAATGCGGTATTTGTTCATCTCACGCTCAAGCAGAAAAAGCGCGTCTTCCGTCAACTGTACCAAATCGGTAGACTCCGGTTTCGGCGAGCGATTCCGTGCCATTCCAAGAACACTGCGAGTGATCTTTGCAGCTCGGTTTCCCGCGTTGAGGATCTTGTCAAACGCATTCTCACGCGTCGCGGCATCCGTGTGCCGAAGCCCCATTTTCGCATAATTAAGGACCGTCATCAGCACATTGTTGAACTCATGCGTCGTCGTACTGACCAGTTCTCCCATCGCGATCATCGCAGCCGCCTCACGGAGCTGCTTTTTCAGCGCAAGATTCTCTTCACGCAGTTTTTCAAGTTCAAGTTCACTGGACCGGAATTCCGTTGGATTCATGACTCATTCTTTTCCTGAAAACACAAATTAGCACTCCGCGAGAAACAGACACTCTCTAGGCCGTCTCCTGTTTCTCGTACACTCTAATGGATCGGAAACTCTCTGTTGATTTCTGAATGGAGCATCCCTCTCTCCACAAACTTCCGCCATTTTATCCCTTTTCCGCCATCTTATTCTTTTCGCAGCATTTTGACTCACTTGACCATTCATCTCATTTTTATGGTCCATCCGAAACTGCGTACCAGTTTTACCGCTGAATCCACGGAAAACGCACAAAGAAACACGGATCTTAATGCAAAAAGCAGTAAAAACAGACGGCTCGAACAAATTTTGAATTTTTAAAAATTCATTTGCGTCTTTTCGTGTTTTCCGTGAAATTCATGTCAGGACACGTTCACCCCTTTTTCCTTTTTCCTTTTTCCTCTTTCTTTTCAGTGTGTTTCTGCGCCTCTTCTGCGCTCTCAGTGGTAAGATCAAAACCTGGATCGGTACGCACATTCCAGAAGAGGCATTTTTATCTTAACTCTCTTAACGCGATCCTCGTCGAACTGCGCGAGGAAACGGTCTGCAGGATCCGCTCCAACACAAAATGAAAATAGCGGCCGCACGCAATATGACAAACATACACAAAACAGCAGTATCACACAAAATAGAGATAATGAAAAAGAGAGCAACTACACTCAAGATACAGATATTACACAAAACAACTATTGTAGGCGATGTAAAACAAGTGGCTAAATTTTACACTTCACAAAACCTTTTCTAAAAATTCGCGATTTTCATACCGAAAAGAAAAACAGTTAAAATATTTCAAGTGAAAAAGCGGCGTCTAACGTTCAGACTGTGTTTCACGCTGAACAGCCCGCTCCATTTTCCACAGCCAGACTTGATTTTCGGCAGGATGCAGATTTCAGGGAAGGGATTCCTCATGAGTATGGCCAAATTCAGACTTCAGCGTTTTCTGTACACCATCATGGTGTCAGTATGTCTTTTTTTGTCAATGGCCTCTCTCCCCCTTTCCCTTTTAGCACAGGGACCGCACGCACCAACAGATGGTTCGGTTCAGCTTTCGCAGGAAGATCTTCGAAAACGTCAGCTTCAGGACGAGTTTCTTCAGCGTCAGGTCCACGAACGCCCCGAGATCCAGATCGATGGACTGCGTGCGCCGGAACTCGGTGAGCATTCTCAAAAAAAAGTCATTCGGCTCACTGCCGTCGATTTTGAAAATCTCTCCTCATGCGTGACGGAAAACGAACTGCGTGAGATCATTACTCCGTACCTTGAGCAAAAGGTCTCGCTCCAGGACCTCTACGAGATCGCCCACAAAATCGACCTTCTCTACGATGAAAAAGGCATCCTCGGCAGAGTCCTGATCCCTCCGCAAGACGTGAAGAACGGGGCGGTACGCATGCGTTTCGTCGAGGGAAGCGTCGGTAAAGTTCAGATCCGGCAAGACCGCCCATTCATGCGCGACGCAACCGGTGAAGAAGCAGAACTCACGATCTACGATTCCCGTGAAAATACAGACGGCTGGCAGGATCGGAGGCTTTTCCAGCCTTTTGTGTACAAACCGCACATGCTCGCACATCAGTTTTCAAGTCAGGAAGGAGACTTGATCCGCTCCAAAGTACTCGAGGAAGAACTCCTCCGCTTCAACATGGTGAACCTGCCCCAAATGCAGCTCGAACTGACAGCAGGCGAGGAAGTCGGAGAAACGGATCTGATCTACCGCCTTAAATCTCCTAAACCAGTTGACCTCTCCGTCTACTGCGACAATTTCGGCCGTCCGACCACCGGAGAGTACCGGCTTGGAACGATGATGAACCTGAACAATTTCATGGGCCGCGGCGACAGATGGTTTCTTAACATGATCGCGTCGCCAGACGGAGATCTCGCAGACACATACGTCGGCGGAAATGTACCGCTCTTCTCCAACGGCTTCGCCTTCATCGGCTCCTTCGAGTACACAAACTACGCACTGGTCAGCGGCGATTTCAGCGTTCTGGAAGTTGACGGCTGGTCCCGGAAAGGAGATTTCGGATTCTCGCTCCCCGTGCTGGTCTCGCAGGAACGTCTCGTCCGCGTCTACGCCAAAGGCATGAACTACGATTCCCAGAACTACTTCACCAACGTTCCGCAGCATCATTTCAACGTACTCGCCGGCATCGTCGGAATGACTTGGGAACGCTTCGGCACGGATCTCTACCAAGTCTTCGACACTTCAATCTCCACCGGACGCGAGCTCAACGCCAACGGCGACCGGCATCGATACACACTTTGGCGCGGAAACTGGACCGGCGTGCGCAAGCTTTCCGAACACTGGAGCGTCGTCGGCCGACTCGGATTTCAGATCGGGTCCAGCAAAGAACCGTCCATCGAAATGTTCCAGATCGGCGGCATCGCCAGCGTTCGCGGATACACGGAAGGAATTCTTGCCGGAGATTCCGGATACTTCCTGAATCTGGAACTGCATCGAACGCTCCGGACCTGGCAGTACCGAAGAGCTGTTGCTCACGGAGATGGACCACAGTGCGACAATGCGTCGCTCACCATGTTCACCTTCCTCGATCACGGCGGCGTCTTTCCGTACAAAGGGGCCGGCGAAGGGCAAAGCTCAGATGACTATCTCGTCAGTACAGGCTGCGGCTGGATCCTGAATGTCGGAAAACACTTCGGAGCCAAAGCGCTCGTAAGTCTCCCGCTTTACGAAAACGCCTTGGACTATGACTACTCCGACGTGCGTTTCAATTTCATGACGCAGTACCAGTTTTAGCCGCATTTTTCACGCATTCGCGCATTCACGCATTCGCGCATTCACGCATTCACGCATTCACGCATTCACGCATTCACGCATTCACGCATTCACGCATTCACGCATTCACGCATTCACGCATTCACGCATTCACGCGTTTCACGTTGAAGCCCGAGCCTCAAGCCGCACCGTAGATCCCCAGAACGGCCGCAATACTGTACCGGAGAGCCATTTCCTCGTCGGTCTCCACGCCGTCTGCTTTGATGGTCCAATCGCAGGCATCGATGAAATCGCGTTTCCATTCGATCTCCATCGAGTCGAGCAGAATGAGCGCCTTTTGAAGTTTCTGATTCGAACACTCCGTCTCCGGGAGCAGTTCGGCATCCGCAACGTTCAGGAGCTCCAGACCAAGCCGAAACGCCTTTTCCTGCTCCTCGCGCACACTGCTTCCCGCATATGCGAGACGCGAAAGTACCAAAACCGCAGCCCGAAACATTTCGATAGTCATTTTCCCGCTGGCATTGGGTGCGTTACGCAGTCCAAACACGATGTCGAGCTGACGGCAAACCATGGCGTAGATGACATACTCATTCAGATCCACGACGTGATCTGCTTCGATCAGGGCACAGATCCCGGTACGCACACTCCGATATTGCGCAAGACTCAACTGACGCATCGCCGGGAGAGCGAGCTGGAGATTTGCAAGCCGTTCCGCCTGAGTCATTCCCTGAAGCTGACTCAAGATCCTGCCGTACTCCTGCACGAAAATGCCGTTCATGAGCTGTGCGACCATTTCCTTTTGTTGAGTACGGATCTCTGCATTTTTTTCATCCGTCAAAAGCGCAAGAACGTACGCAGACGCTCCCAGCGAGTTTTCGATCGTTTCACGCAGGGTAAGTTTTCGGAATGTAGTGACCGACGTTTTTTCAGAAGCGGAAGAGTTCTTGATGTTTTTCTTCCCTTTTCCGCCTGCTTTCCCCTTCTGTTTCTGCGAAGCGCTTCCATTTAGCAAAGCCGCCGCCAGCGTACCATTGGAGGCCGCACAGGCTCTGGACATCTGCTTCTGAAAAATAGCTCTTCCGGAATGCGTTTTTCGCGGCCGAGCTTCACGGGGGACCGTTCCTGGGGCAAAACCGGAAACCATCGGTTCCGAAGCTCCCGAACCTCCAGAATTCCTCGTCTCACTCGAAACGCCATGACGCATTTTACCGGCACGTTCCGTTTTCAGCATACTTGCGATCTCAGGATTAAAGTGCGGATCCAGCCGTCGAATTCGTCTTTCAAGCGGCGGGTGCGTCGCAAAAAGGTTTGCGAAAAAGGAAGCGGAAAAACTGGAAAAGAAGAGGTGGCTTGCTTCCGCAGCAGCAGTGGAGTGCATCGTCTGCTCTTTTGGATCCATGCCTCCGATCTTCTTCAGCGCATTGGCGATCCCTTTCGGATCACGCGTAAACTGGACCGCCGAAGCGTCCGCAAGATACTCACGCTGTCGTGAAAGAGCCGCTTTGATGACGTTCCCCAAGAAAAGTCCGACACACCCGAGGAGCATGACCCAAAGGGCGATGAAGAAAAGGACCAATTTTCCGCCAGCATTCCTCCCTCCGTCTTCACTGGAACGGGACGCTCCGGAAGAATAGAAAAAGGTCGACTTAAGCAGATACCACCCGATGAGGTAAACGACATAAATTCCGAAAAGAAGCCCCATGAGCCGAATATTCAGCCGCATATCGCCATTCAGGATGTGACTGAACTCATGACCGATGACGCCTTGGAGCTCCTCACGATTCAGCGACTCGAGCGTTCCGCGCGTTACGGCTACGACTGCATCTTCCGGTGAATTTCCGGCAGCAAAAGCGTTGATCGCTCCTTCACCATCCATGATGTAGACCGGAGGAACAGGAAGCCCGCTAGCCAGCGCCATTTCTTCCACAATGTTCAGGAGCTGGCGTTCCTTCAGATCCTGCGGTTCCTCAACCAGCCGTCCGCCAAGAGCTTCGGCAACGGAACGGCCTCCGCCGGCACGAAGCTGAGCCGCGCGAAACCACGAGGCGCCAAGGATCAGAAGCAGCGTCCCGCCGCCTACCGCCGCAAGCGTGAAGATCGCCTTCTTTTGCGCCTCAGGCGTCTTCGGATACCAAAGGTCCTCGTAGACGGCAAGATACACCAGCAGGTCGACTGCCGCGACAAGGCAGAGCACCCCAAGGGCAAACATCAAAATCATCCAGAAAGAAAGCCGCCGCGCTCTTTCCTGTTCCCGAAAAAAATCCATCTTCAACTCCTTTCAGAGCGTTGCATTTTTGAATGCGTTCCCGAAACGCGGATCCACAAAACGCGCGTTCCTCAAATCCGCATTCGCGGTCACGTCCCCGAGTTCATCACTCCTAGTTTCCCCAAAATCCGTCACTGGAGAAGAGCTGGTCGAGCCACGTTTCCAAGCAGCCCATCCGGACGGCAAGGTCAAAGATCGTAAAACGCCGGCGGACATGCTGAGCACGAATGAAACTGGCACGAAGCCGTTCCCGTGAAACTCCGACCTCTTCGGGGGCCGTCGGAGCGCCGATGACCGAGAACTGACGGCGGACTTCACGACTTGGAACGAGCTGTTTTTCGAGTCTCGCTTTGATTTCCGGCCAATCCTTTTTCAGAGTCTCCAGCTGACGGCGAAGTTCTTCCGGAGAACAGTATTTCGCCGTCACTTCCGTCACGCCGAGATCCGGAAAATCGGTCCCCGCAAACATTTCGACCGCAACTTTCTGCTGAGCTTCCAGCGTCGGCCACGCAGCAACACAGGCCTCCACATCCAGCTGGGTCACGTCCATACTCAGGAGGCACTCATAGAGTGCGAGCGAGCAGAGCGTGCCGATACCGACTTTAAATCCGTGCGAGGGAGAAACGCCGTCTTTTTTCAGATGCTCCATGTCCCAAAGGTGACTGAACTGATGCTCGGCACCAGACGCAGGGCGGCTGCTTTTGCACGCCTGCATCGCGAAACCGCTCAGGATCAGCCCTTCGACCAGCGGAGCAAAAGCCTTCGGATCCTTGGCGGCTAAGCCTTCCGGATCCGAAAGCGCACCGTGCAGACCAGCCTGAACGACGTCCCACACGTAACCGTCGATCGCCTCGATACCGAGCGCGTCTGCAAGGATCCAGTCCGCGCCGGCGGGAACTTTGGCGTAAAGATCCGCGTAACCAGACGCCGTCAAAGAGAGATCTGCCGCACCAGCGACTTTCGTATCGACCAAAGCAGCCTGCGGTGCCGTGCAGGGGAAGGTCTGTTTCTTTCCCTCAAACGTGATCGAGGCGCCAAACGCAGTGTACCCGTCCATCGACGCCGCCGTTCCGCACATCATGTACCGCCGGTCCTGATGAAAAGCGCACAGCTTGCACAAATCATTGATCGTACCGGAACCGCAAGCCACGGGGATCGCCGAATGAGTCTTCAGATTTTCGTCCAGCATTTCGACGTACTTCCACTCTGCGTAGAGACCAGCTGCGTCAAAAATGAACGGCTTTTCTTGCTCGATACCGGCTTCATTCAGGATCTGAAAGACCTTTTCTCCCGCAACGGGCCACGTGTTCGTATCTGCCACGACGATCGCCTTCTGTCCCGGAAACTGCGATCTGAAAAGTTCCGCGACCTGACTGAGGACGTCCATCCCGACGATGAGAGCTTTCGTTTCATCTGCACGCTGAAGCGCTTTTTCAACTTGAGGATCCATGATCTTGACTTCTTTCTAAAATTTATGAGGAATTGAAAAAATTTACGGAAAACGGAAAAATGAAAAGTTTATGCCGCGCACTCAGAAGGAGACGCGGACAGCTTCGCGTTCTTCCGGAACTTCCACTTCAAACAGCACAGCCTGCTGGAAGCCGAACATTCCAGCAAATAAACAGGCAGGAAACACTTCCCGGCGAGTATTGTACGCAGTGACCGCATCGTTGAAGGACTGACGCGCAAACGAAACTCTATTTTCCGTCGCCGTCAGCTCCTCTTGAAGCGCGAGCATATTCGTGTTCGCTTTCAGGTCCGGGTACGCTTCCACCTGAATATGGAAACCGCGAAGAGCGCCAGCAAGCCGCGATTCCGCCTGGGCAAGCGCCTGCAGAGCATTCGGGTCTGCAGGATCTTCCGCCGCACGCTGACTCGCACCGGAGGCTGCACTGCGCGCATTGACCACCTTTTCAAGCGTCTCTGACTCGTGCTTCATGTACCCTTTTGCAGTCTCGACCAGATTTGGGATCAGATCGTACCTGCGTTTGAGCTGAACATCGACCTGCGCAAACGCATTTTTGTATCGATTCCGCAGCGAGACCAACCCATTGTACACGCTCATCGCGTAGAGGCCAAGGACTGCAAGGACCGCAAGTCCGATAATCGTAGGGATCATCGCCAACTCCTTCCGTTCATTCTTTTGATTTCCAAGCCGTTTTTTGTCAGCCGGTTTCCGAATTTTCAAATTTCGGATCTTGCCAAATTTTAAATTTCACCATTTTAGGTGTACAGTCTCATATTATACTCGGGATCCTCAAAAAAATCAAGAGCATATTTGCCCAAAACTCTAAAATTTTTACTTCAAAGCGATCCACAAAACGGTGTGGACGGATGACCATCGACCAACGCCAGGGTACCGAAGAGATCAGGGAAGACGTTACGGTCGGCGATACCGTTCTGTTTCTCGCGAAATTTACCTACGGCGCCGTCAGAAGTTTTGAAGCGGCTCGCCGGGCAACCGGAAACAAAAACACAGACGGATCTAAGAGCAACGCAACGGAACGAAACGATCGACTGACGCAGCAAAAAACGAAGCGAAACTTACAGTCTGAAACGCTTGCCGCGCGGCAAGCTGCACGTACCGCAGTTTTCACCGCTCACGGACCTTTTCCCTCCCCGATCCCCTCTTCTTTTCTTTCCCACTTTCTTTCCCACTTTCTTTCCCACTTTCTTTCCCACTTTCTTTCCCACTTTCTTTCCCACTTTCTTTCCCACTTTCTTTCCCACTTTCTTTCCCACTTTCTTTCCCACTTTCTT
>JAFQOH010000178.1:0-35769 GCA_017403345.1 Thermoguttaceae bacterium | reverse complement strand
GGGCATTCCGTTTGCTGGGCGGAGTCTCCGGCGGACGGACTGCGAGACCGCGGCGGCGTCCGCGAATCGCAGACGGACGACGGAACGACGCCAGAGGACGGGAGAGAAGGCTTTAAGGCCCCTGCCGATAACATGGGCCTTGTGAAGTACCGGGAAGACCTGTTTCCCCGCGGGTGGGGCGGTTTTGACGGCGGGTGTGAAGCTGGTTTTTACGGCAAGTGGGAGAATGAGCGGTTTGAAACTCTGACGCAGATTCTTGACCGTGCAAAACAGTACCTTCCCGTAAGACGCCTCACGTTCTGCCGCGGGTGAAAGACGATAGGGCTGATGATAAAAATATCCCGTTCCACGATAGATGGAATAAATTTCATCCATCACTTTTTTGAGATCTTCGTCTGGGAAAGACTCTTTTTCCCAATCATCTTCAAATGTACCATATTCGTCTAAACTTGAGGAATCCGAATCGGGGCAAAGTAATTCTCGCGTATCGGGAAAAAGCGTAAGGTACGCCTTTAACAAATTCTTTTTGATACTATTAAGAAGGTGCCAGCCTCTTGAGGAGTAATCTTTAAATCTTCAGTAAGACCTTCAACGATTGCTGGTAACAATTTGCAGTCTCCAATATTTTAACACACAATTCTTCTGTTTCGCGGCACTTTACCTTATAGCGGGAAAAATGCGTACATGTCAGGCGCAACGCCCCCCAAATTCCTCATAATAGAAGCTGACTTCCCCAGAAAATCACAAATGCGGCCAAAACAAAATGCCTCATGAGATCTGGATCCCGAACAATAAAAACTAGGGAAAGGATGTGTTTTTTAGAGGCTGCCTTTCATTTCTTGTACTTTATTTTGAATTTTACCCGTTTTGCGTATTGTTCCGCGGCAGATCCAGGGGAAACATGGAGCACCACATTGGGAGAATCAATGAAAATATTTCTCTCAAATTCCGTTACGCTGTCCGGGATGTGGATGAGTTCCAGTTTGGGGTCCTGCGCGAAAGCCTGCTCACCGATGTGCGTGAGTCCTTCTGGCCGTTTTACACTCTGGAGGTTGGAGCCGTTGGCAAATGCACTTGGCCCGATGTACGTTACGCCGTGAGGAATCACGACATTGGGATCTTTCCCCTCATAGTCTAATCGTGACGCGATCTCCCTCCCATACGTATTTGATTTCGAGCAGAGGCATTGTCGGCTCCAAAACCTATTCTTCGTCCCAAATTTCATATGGAATACAGTTTTTCTTTGCATACTCTATCGCAAAGGAATCCTGCAGGGCACAAATAGTAAACGGTTTACGTTTTTTCTGGAATACGTTCTTGCCAATTTTCGCGATGTCTTTAAACGCATCGTCACCGATCGACTGAACACTTGCGGGAACATTCAGTTTCTGAAGTCCTGTATATCGAAATGCTTCTTTTCCAATGTGCGTCAGATTGGAAGAAAGCCGGATATTCTCCAAATGCCAGCAATGCATAAATGCATAGTCGCCAATATACGTAACGCTGTCCGGAAGGCTCAGGACCGTTAGATTTGTGATCCCGTTCAATGCTTCATCTGCTATATGCGTTACGCCTTCCGGAATCTCGTATCTGGTCTTGGTATTCAAAAGAAATACGAGCAGTTTTTTGCCGTCTTTAGTGAACAGTACCCCATTTTCTATTTTCAGGTATGGATTTTCTTCCGAAAGATGGACTTCCTGCAGTACTGGTCCTTTAACGAAAGAAGCTTCAACGTCTTTCAGACTTGCGGGCAGTGAGATCGAACGAAGTTGGTTCCCTTGGAATGCACGTTTCCCAATACACGTTACGCCTTCCGGAACCGTTACCGAAGTAAGCGAAGAACAGTTGGAGAAACATCTCGGCCCGAGCCGCCGCAGGGAACTAGGAAACTTGACTGCCTTAAGATTTACACATTCCCCGAATGCCTCTTCGCCGATTTCTCTCAGACCTTCCGGGAATGTAACGGATTCTAGGGCGGTACAGCACAGAAATGTGCGTCTTTTGATATGAGAGACCTTTTTCGGAATATTTATAGTGCGGAGTTTTAAACAGTCGGAAAATGCGTATTGCCCGATGCTCTTCACATTGTCCGGAAGTTCAATGGATTCAAACGCGCTGCTGCCAAACGCATTGAATCCAATGACTTCCAGTGTGTCGGGAAGCTGAACGGAACGAAGTCTGCGACAGAGGCTAAATACACCACTGGAGATCTCTTTTAAACCGTGAGGGATCGATATGGTTTCCAAATCGGTAGAATGGAATGCGAGGTTTCCCAAATGTGTGAGCGAGTTGGGGAGCTGGATCTTTTTCAGATTTTCGCACTTGTAAAACACCTTGTTTTCGATGTGCGTAAGTCCTTCCGGAAGCGTGACGGAATCAAGAGACGTACACTCTGAAAAGAATCCCTCCTCAAGACGCTTCAGACCTTTCGGAAGCACGGCAGAATGGAGTCCCGGACATTTCGCGAAGACCGCTTTTCCCAATTCCGTCACGCTGTCGGGGATCTCGACTGTTCCGATCCCGCTGCTGCCGGCAAACGCTTCGTCACCAATGTACGTCAGGTTTGGCGGGAGTTTCAGCGGCGCGAATTTGCACGCATGGGAAAACGCTTTCGCTTCGATCCGAACGAGCGTTTCGGGAAGCTCCAGTTCCTGAAGTTCACAGCCGAAAAACGCGGACTTTCCGATCCGTCTCAGATTCCTGGGCAGTCGAACAGAACGAAGGCCGCAAGACATGAACGTACTGTCTTCGATCTCGGTCACTCTGTCGGGAATAGTGATAGAAGCGAGGCTCGTGCATTCAAGAAAAGCCCCCCAGCCGATGTGCGTGACGGTCGACGGAATGTTTACGGAAACGAGACTGGTGCAGGCCATGAACGCACCGTTTCCAATGTGCGTAAGTCCCTCCGGAAGCGTAACGGACGTGAGCCGTTCGCATTCGTAAAACGCATTCTCCGCGATGCGCGTCACACCCTCCGGAACGACGTAGTGTCCAGAATAGCTGCTCGAAACTCCGATCAGCGTTTTGCCGTCTTCGGAAAACACGCCTGCGGTTTGAGTGTCGGTATCCTGTGTTTCCTGCGCAAACGCGGCCGAGTACGTGAACGGAGCCCCAAGCGCGGCGAAAAGCAGGAAAAAGACGGTTGGAAGGCTGCGCGAGATCCTGAAAATACGGCAAAACATAAAATTTTCCCTTTCATGAGCAGAAATTTCTGATCGTTCCAGACAGCCTCGAAAAACGATTTTCAGACAAAGCTGTTGTCACTGTAGATCTCATTATAGCAAAGGGAAAACGCGTTGTCAAGGAGTTTGGGCGTGAGAAGAACTTTTTTCCAAAAAATGTCAAAATTTGAAATCAACCCCACTTGAAATTTTTTCAATATTCATTATCATGGAGATCGTTTCGTGTTTTGAGATAAAAAAGAGGTACAAAAAGTCGCAAACGCGGGTTTTTCTTCGTGGATAAAAGGGACGATCGACTGGAAAGACCTGACGTGCGACTGTGCCGTTTCGCGGCACTTCGACGAACCGCAGGAAAGTGGGGGCCAATTAAACGAAACGGGGCTAAAATCTCGCGAAAATGAGCTAGAGCCATGCAGAATCACCACTAAACATACAACGCGATGATTCAAATTCCTGGATCCATCCTGAAATCTGGATATTGTATCATCGCGCTGGAAATTTCAGTGTTTTTCGAGGTTGATCTCTACAAGATCCTGTCGCCCCAGAATGCTAAGGAGACGTCCTGGCAGCCTCCCTCTTTGGCCCAGACGAGCCGCGGGCGGATCAGCGGTTCGTCGAGGCGGCTTGAGACATGCCCCCGTTTGTGAGCAAGTTCCCATAGATGGCCAAATACGACGCGTTTGGGGTTGACGGTCTTCACCGCCTTGCGAGTGTCGATCCCGCAGCCGGGGAAGAACAGCCACAGGTCAGGACGCCCCCAGACGGTTACAAGTTTCGGTTCCGTGCCGCGGCCGCTGTCGCCTGTATGGTAGAGGATGAAGTCGCCGATCTTGATCTCAAACGCCGTCGTAAAGTCGATCAGTCTGGGATTATGGTCGATGAGTGAAGTGCGGATCTCCACGTCCCGGAGCTTGAACGTCTTCACGCCGTGCACAAGACCGCTTTCCTTCGCGCCCTTATTCTCAAGGAAGTTGGAGATGACCGTCTTTCCCGCACCGTCCATCGCATCGTAGAGATCCTGCCGCCAGTGGTCGCCGTGGCTGTGGGTGATGAGCGCAAAGTCGAGCAGCGGAGCGAACTCGACCGCCCGCCGGTGAACAAGGTCGATGGAGAAAAGCGACTCGCGCGTCTTGACGATGTACCCCATGTTGTACACGCTCCAGACGGCAGGCGTATCGCCCGTCACGACCGTTTCTTTTGCCTCCCGCATCACTTTTTCGAATGCCGCCTCCAGCTTCTCCAGCGACACCAGCCCCCGGGTATTGCCGTCGATGAGGTATGCCATGTATTCCTCCGGCGCCACGAGTTCCGTCTCGCGGTCCCATACGGCAATCGCATCCTCGGAAACTTCCTCGCCTTGCGTGTTCTTCTTCGCCATAATGGACGACATCAGCGCCGCCGCTCCGATCGAACCGATAAATTCACGTCTGTTCATTTTTATCTCCCTAAAGGCCGCCTTGAAAAATTACCGTTTTTTACAAAAAATCATCCAACAAAAAGGTATTTTAGCATAAAAAGATCGCCAAGTCAAGGAGTTTGAGCGCGAGAAGAACTTTTTTTCCATATTCATTATCATGGAGATCGTTTCGTGTTTTGAGATAAAAAAGAGGTATAAAAAGCAGCGTGACTGCCGTAGATCACGAGTCCGCGGCCGTGTCGAGCACGTGTTCGGCATCATGAGCAAACTGGCGCATGAGAGCCGAATGATCTTCACGAAAGGCCTCTGCCGTGCGGAAGTCAAGATCTGCCTGAAAAACTTGATGTACGATCAGTGCCGCGTCGCCTCCCTTCGGCAAATTCGGGGGAATTTATGTGCAGATTTGACAAAGTACGGTAAATTTCGAGAAATTTTCCATAAAATTATGACGTGCGATGAGCTAAATTCCTGAATTTAGCCTGAAATTTGGATTTTGTATCATCATGTTGTAAAATTGGGTTTTTTCGAGGTTCCGAAATTTTGAGGAGCGGATCCTGTGCAAGGTACAGATACTTCTGCACGGGATCTGCTCTCGAAGATCCGCCCCAACTCCTTGATGAACGTTCATTTAAGGAGTTGGAATTGATGGAAGAGGAGTGGAACCGTATTTCTGATGGGCTGAAACCTTTCCAGATCCGATTTCCAGGATCAAAATGATCGCTCTGCCTAAGAGCGAAGAGTGCGTTTTTTCGTCACACACAGCGAGACCGGAAGCTGATGTTCTTCTGGTCTCGTTTTTTCTTGCTGTTTCCTGCGCAAAAACCGACATTTGGCGAGCTGTCAGCGGGAACGTTCCACTTCCAGGATCGTTTCGCAGTTTCCGTCCTCAAGGAATTTTCCGACGAAGGTCTCCGAGTTCAGATTGTGTCCGAGTACGGAACGATTGCACGATTCTGCCAAAGAACGGAAGATCAGCCACTGGGATTCACCCGTCTGCACGCGGAATCCGGCAGCGCGGTACGGCGGAATGTTCTGCAGCTTTTCCCCGACGCAGAGTCTTCTCCATGTGCGAGCCAACGGGATCCGTTTGGCATCCAGATCCAGGAAGACGGGGAGGTAGAGGGCACTGTGGTCTGACGCGCTCGTGACGCAGAATCCGTTTTCCCGCACTTCCAGTCCAGTTCCTTGGGAAAGTTCTTCTCTCCATTCAGGCAGCGAAAGCGGCAGGAAGGTTCCCGCCCCTCCGTTTGGGAAGGAAACAAAATGCTCTAGTGCGGGTTTGTTTTCCTCGACGCTTAACCCCGGCATGAGCGGAAAACGGGTCGTCCAGCACAATTTCCCGCGCGATACGGAACTGCCGGTAAATCCATCACGGGAAAGCGCATCGGCAAAAAGAAGAAAATTCTCCTCTTTGGCGAGTAAGATCTGACGCTGAAGCGTGAAATTCGCAGAAAGTTCCAGTTCGAGCTCCAGATAATCAGCCAATTCGGTGGTGTGCCAAAAAAGCTGGGTCCATTCGCTGACCGGACGCAGTTCCTTGCCGTTCCACCGTCCGCGAAACGCCCAATCTCCGGAAAGCATCGGCAGTTTACGGCTGAGGACTTCCAGACGCGGCATCGCTCCGCCCCAAGAGATGACGGCTCCAGTTCGTGAGTGCCAATTTTTCTGGAGGATCGCCGTTTTCCCCCACGGAGAGATGAGCGAAGGGACCGGCAGTTCGTTTGCCTTGCGGTCCGCATTCTTGATCTTCAGGTCCGGTAAGATCGCGACGGCGAGTTTTTTGTCTTCCCGATCGGAATCGAGACGGAGTGCGGCGATAAAAAGTTCCGGGCACCAGAATGCGTTTTTTTCATCACCGCGGCTGAAGACCAGTGAGCCGTCGGGACGAGTGAGGTAAATGAGCTGACGGACCATCCATTCGAAATTGGAGCGTGCATTTTCGTCGAAGATCTCAAGCTGTATTCCATTCCCATTTTCTCCGTCATCTTCCAAAAGAGCCAACTCGAGCCATCTGGCACGGACCCATGAGGCAGCAAAGATCCTGAAAATCGGCATGAGATCCGCTCTCGGCATTCCGGCCCCGTCCAGCAAAAGGTCGAGAGACTCTGAAATGACACGTTTTGCCTGCTTTCGGAGTTTCTTCTCGCGCTGAAGTTTTTTCGATCCGGTGTTTTTGGTATTTTTGCGAGATGAGCCCGGAGCTGCGGCGTTCCAGATCGCTTTTCCGAAATGGAGCTGGTACGCCAGTGTGAGCGCGAGTTCTCCGGCAAGCAGAAGGGCGGGGAGCGGATCCCGATCGAGACAGAGTGCGGCAGCCTCGTAAGTCAGCTGCTCCAGTTCGTCAAAAAGCGCTTCCGTCTCCATGGGGCCCAGGATACCGCAGACCGTGAGCGTTTCGAGTGCTCGTGCCGCAGCGAGAATGGGGAACGCACCGGGAAGACGCATTTCCGGACGCATGGAGAAGTTCAAGCCCTCGCGCAGCCGGTTCGCTTCCAGGAAGGGACGCAATGTTTCAGGAAGTCTATCCTGCCATGCGGAAGACGCTTCTGAATTTTCTAATGCCGTAAGCTGAAAGAGTGCGTAGATCGTTTTTCGCAGTGATTCTTTCTGTTCCAGAAATGCTTCCCCCAAGAACGTCTCGCACCACGGAACTCCCCACAAAACGTGCGGCGTAACGCCTGAGCGAGTCTGAAAAAGCAGATCCGGCGAAATGTACGGCATAAAAAACTCCTTTTTGGAAAAAATCTTCATCTTTTTGGGGATCCCCCATTCCATTTTTCTGCATTTCAGTATATCATAAAATGAAAACTAGGTAGAGGGCAATTCCAGGAGATTTTTGATGAAAAACCAGATTTTATTCCGAAAAAAGTGCGTTTCGGCATTTCGGCGACTCTTTTTTTCGATTTTTGAATGCCGTCAGAGCGTTTCTTCTGTCCCCATGCAAGACGGAACTGTTCACGGTACCTTGCGGATCAGTGAATTGTGGGCCGTACGCCGAATGTGCGAAAAACCCGTGTCCTGGGAAAGACGAGTCTCCTTCTCGTTTTCCAGTTTCGTTCTCCTGAATGTGGTACTGTTTCTTTGTTTCACGACAGGCTGCGGAAATGGAGAAACAGGATCGCTATCCAAAGAAACTGGCTCTGACGGTGTTTCTGCTGAGATCGCGACTCCGGGAGTTTCAGATCCGGGAGTTTCAGATCCGGGAGTTTCAGAAACACAGTCTGCGGCGGAGCAGGTCTTACAAAATGATGAAGATTTGGAAAATTCTAAGCAGGCGGCCCCCCTCCAGAATGAGGAAAAGGCGGACCGTACGGCAGAAGAGGGGGAGTTCTCTTTTGAATTTGGTGAAGAATTTGTGTCTGAAGAGGGGGAACTCGCTTCAGGGGAAAAGGAAGGGGAGATCTCGCAGGAAGAGCTGGATAAATATATTGAGGATGAGGAGTACATGTTTGAGCCTCTGACGCTCGGTGATCCTATTTTCGAGAACGTTTCTGAACTGGTCCGCTTTCATCCGGAGAAACCGATCTGGGTCGATAAAAAACGTGAAAATGTCGTTCTCCAGGGATGGGTCTGCCAGAAAAGAGCGATGTTGGAATTCTTCCTTTGCCAGGGGACCGGCGGGATCCGGACGTTTCCTTACGAGGATGAAACGGGGAAACCTGCCACGATGCTAATGTTCAACGGAACGAAGTGCCATGAATCCGTGCTCTGTGCGGATGTGCCGGGGCATTTCATTCACACGGCACTGCTTGCGCTTGGAGCGGAACCGGGAAAGCCGGTCCAGTTTCATCCGGAATTTGTCCCGCCGACCGGAGATGAGATCGAGATCCTCGTTCGCTGGAAGGATGAGGACGGCAACACGGTCGAGAAACGGGGGCAGGAACTCATCGCGGATTCGGACGGAAATGTCATGCAGGTGCCGTGGGTCTTTGCCGGAAGTCTTTTCTACGAAGACGGTGAGGGAAATCGTCGGTACGCTGCCGAAATGGAAGGGGAATTCATTGGTGTCTCCAACTTCCCAAGCTGCATCCTGGATATTCCGCAAGCAAGCTCCAGCTCGAATGAATCGCTCGTTTATGTCGCGAATGCAGAGACTCTTCCTGAGCGCGGTACGCCCGTGACTGTCATCCTCCGTAAAACGAAGAAAGAGGGGGAACTTGAAGACGCGGTGGTAAATGAAAATGCTCCGGGAATGGAGGAGTAGAAGGACGGAAGACGGAACGGTTTTGAGGGGGCGAGCCTGAAAAGAGGGCCTGAACGAGGAGTTTTCAGGGAATTTTACTTTTTTTGGAAAATTTTTTAAAAAATGACGCGGACCCCCTTGACGAATTTTTCTTTTGTGGTATAGTATTGCACATGATTGATGAGTGAAACACAAAACACTCAACGATCAAACCAATCGCGGAAATGGCGGAATTGGTAGACGCGCCAGGTTGAGGGCCTGGTGAAAGCTAATTTCATGCAGGTTCAAGTCCTGTTTTCCGCACTGACCCGTTTCGAGTTTTCGAAGCGGGTTTTTTCTTTTCTTGCTTAAATTTAAGCTGTTTTGGCGAATTTCATGAATTCCTGGAGAAATGGCTTTTTCTTGTGTGCTTCTCGAGGAAATGGTGAGCAGCGTTTCATGGTGCGGATCTGCACGCCGGAGCTCCGCGGGATGAAAGTGAGAGTGAGCGAGAGTGTGGTGAAGAGGCGGCGTAGAGAAAAAACGGCTCACAAACTTTTCGGAGCATTCCGTTCGGTTCGTGAGCCGCAGGTGATGGAGAGCGCCGAGGCGCAAAATTTTGTGAAACTAACTGGGAGTCGGAATTAGTTCGTCAGCGACTGGAGGGGTGCAGGAATGCGTCCTGCGTGCTCGATGAATTCTTCGCTGCCGCCGTCGTTCCGCACGTCCAAAATCGGGCTGGAGCCGAACAGACCGCCAAAATCGACGATCTCGCCGGGTTTCGCCCCGGGGACGGGGATGATTCGGGCTGCCGTCGTTTTATTATTGATGACGCCGATAGCCATTTCGTCAGCGATGATCGCCGAGATGGTTTCCGGTTTCGTGTCGCCGGGAATTGCGATCATGTCGAGTCCTACAGAGCAGACCGCCGTCATTGCTTCGAGTTTTTCCAGGACCAGGGAACCATTTCCGACCGCTTCCGCCAGCGCGGAGTCTTCACTGACCGGGATGAATGCGCCAGAGAGGCCGCCGACGGAACTGGAGGCGAAAAGTCCTCCTTTCTTGACCGCATCATTGAGCATTGCGACGGCTGCCGTGGATCCGGGTGCGCCGATCTTGCGAATCCCGAGTGCTTTGAGGATCTCACCCACGCTGTCGCCGACGGTGGGGGTCGGAGCAAGTGAAAGGTCCACGATCCCGAATTCGATGCCGAGTTCACGTGCGACTTCACGTCCAATCAGCTCGCCGGCACGGGTGACGCGGAAACTGGTGATCTTGATCTCTTCCGCGAGCTGATCCAGAGTGACGTTTCCATTGTGGAGCTGCTTGAAGCGGTTCAGCGCGCTGCTGACCACACCGGGACCAGAGACGCCGATGTTGATGCAGGCTTCCGGCTCGCCGACACCCATGTAGGCACCGGCCATAAACGGGCTGTCTTCAGGAACGTTGGAGAAAATGACGAGTTTTGCGCAGCCAAAACCGCGAATATCTTCCGTTGCATATGCGATGTCATGCACGATCTTTCCCATCATTTTGACCGCATTCATGTTGATGCCGGCTTTGCGGGAGGCAACGTTGACGGATGAGCAGACCTGCTTCGTTTCTGAGAGGACTTCCGGCAGTGAGCGGATGAGGAGGTCTTCCGCGGGAGTGATCCCTTTGTGTACAAGAGCAGAGAAGCCGCCGACGAAATCGATCCCGCAGCTCTGAGCTGCCCGGTCGAGAGCCTGTGCGATCTTCAGCGGGGCGTTGGCTCCGTGCCCTGCCAGAATGGTGGAGATCGGTGAAAGTGCGACCCGTTTATTGATGACCGGGATCCCGTACTTCGCACCGACGCGGTCACACGTTTGGACGAGTTTTTCCGCAAAAACACAAATTTTTGCGTAGAGTTTCTGGGCGACGCCCTCCGAGGTGGAGGCTGCACAGTCATTCACATTCAGTGCCAGTGTGACTGCACGTACGTCCAAGTGCTCGGCATGAAGCATTTCGATCGTCGAAAGAATTTCATCTGTATTCAGCATAAAAAATTTCCCTGAATTTTTTTAATGGATGAATGGTGGAAGTAAACACAATCTCCTTTTATTTTACCAGAACTTCGAAAAGATTAAAGGAGGGGGGGAGGGGGGAAAGCGGAATTTCTCAGACTTTTTCCATTTTGTGTTCGTGCAGAGTGGAGATCGGAAGAGGACGCGCAGACGCTTTGGAAGAAAAAGGGGGCCAATTTGAAATTTTTCTTGAAAAAGAGGAGAATTTTTTAAAATTCAAATTGACTTTTTTTGTCTAAACAGGTAAACTGAGAAAAGTGAGTTTGTTTTTGTTTTTCAGATGATAGAACGTGGAAATTTTCATGAAAAAGCTATTTCCGGATTTCAAGGTACATTCAGGATCCAGAACAGTTGCCGGACTAGGTACGGTTTTGATTTCGACTGTACTTTTTTCCGGCTGTGCTTCCGGGATCTTTCATGAAGGAGCGTATGTTGGTACCGGCGGCGCCTATGAGTCCCAGCCGCGTCCGGCAGCCGCTCCCAGTTCCAGCGTTCCGCTTTTTGCGTCCCGCTGCGTAAAAGACGACGCACGAAACCGTCAGGCGATGGAGCAGGTGACCGGCCGGCCTGTTCAGGCACGTCCTGTGACTGTTCATGACGTGATCGGATGGAAGCAGGCTGGTGTCAGCGACGAAAATATCATTACTCACATTCGAACGCACGGCCTCTACCAGCCGATCCAGACGCAGGAGGAGCTTCAGCTCCAAAATAACGGAGTCTCGACCACGGTCATTCGTGCCATGCGCGAGCATCCTTACCCGAAAGTGGATGCGCCGACTCCTCCTCCCGCAGCTCGTGGAAATGCCTTTACCCGTTTCAGTACCAATCCCGATACGAATCCTGGAAATGGAAACGGCATTCAGGATCCCTCAGCGGGCGGTCCTGCCTATGCCTCCTCCCCCGTTCCGACACTTGCTCCGCCTGTGCTTCCGGCAAGCGATGGAAAACCGCGAATGCAGACGGCTCCCGTTTCGCCATCCTATGGTACTTATGTTTCCGGCGAGTGCGGCTCTGGTGAGTGCGTTTCCGGGGAATACTTCATTCCGGATGGTGCTGTCATCGTCGAAGAAGGAGGCTGGATCTCGCAAGATGGATGCAGTGACGGATCCTGCTCCAACTGTGCCGGATACTGAAAAGAAACGGTTTTTGCGCCAGCTCGTTCGCCCTGCTTTCTGAAATATCCTGACGTTTTTGTTTTTCCGGTTTATTTTCCGGAATGTCTGATCCATGAAACAGCGTAAAATTTTTATTACCGGAGCCAGCGGCGGAATCGGTTTGGCCGCCGCTCGCCGATTCGCACAAAACGGCGACGCCCTTTTCCTGCAGGGATTTCAGAATCGGAAACCGCTGGAAGAATTGCAGGCCGAATTTCCTGAACTGCCCATTCAATGCCGCTTCTGTGACCTCGGAGATTTGGATGCTCAGGATCAGCTCGTTGAGGAAGCGTGGAATTGGGGGGAAACTCCCGGTCTGGATGCTGTCATTCTTGCCGCTGGGATTGATATTTTGACGGGAGAACGAAAAACTTGGAGTTTTGAAAAGAAATTGGAGGCGCTTTGGCGCGTCGATGTTCAGGCCGGGATCCGGATCGCGCGTAATGCGGCTGAACGGATCCAGAGCGCAGGGAAGAAAGGCTCGATCCTCATGGTCGGGTGGGATGCCGTTGAGTGGGGAATGGCCGGAGACAGTGCGGAGCTGTTCGCTGCGGTGAAAGGGGCGGTCACAGCATTCGCGCGTTCTCTTGCACAAAAAACCGGTCCCCATGTCCGAGTAAATTGCATCGCGCCGGGATGGATCCAGACTCTCTGGGGAAAAAACGCCCCCACAAGCTGGCAGGAACATGCTGTGAAAGATTCTTTGATGGCACGGTGGGGAACTCCGGAGGACATCGCGCATGCGATCTTCTTCTTGGCGTCCCCGGAAGCGGACTTCCTGAACGCACTGACCCTCCTGGTTGACGGCGGGAAACGCTTTCTTTGAGCCGGCCTAAATAAAAAAGGCTTTTCCGGAAAGAGCGTACCGGACCGCATTTTACCACTGAGAGCGCAGAAGAAACGCAGAAAGACACGGAAAAGAAAGAAAAGAGGAAAAAAGGGAGTGAACGTGCCCTGACACGAATTTCACGGAAAACACGAAAAGACACAAATGAATTTTTAAAAATTCAAAATTTGTTCGAGCAGGCTGTTTTTTACTGCTTTTTGTGTTAAGATCAGTGTTTCTTTGTGCGTTTTCTAGGGCTTCCGTGGTGAAGCGGATACTCAGTTCCCGGATGAACCATAAAAAAAGCCCGTACTGCGTGTTTGGGATAGTACGGGCTTTTGTGTACCTTCTTAGAAAATGGATCCTCCGTCCTCCTCCTCGTCTTCCGTTTCTTCCTCGGGATCGTCTCCGGAATCATCGTCTCCTCCGAAATCGAATCCTCCGTCGTCCTCCTCGTCTTCCGTTTCTTCATCGGGATCGTCTCCGGAATCGTCATCTCCTCCGAAATCGAATCCTCCGTCGTCCTCGTCTTCCGTTTCTTCATCGGGATCGTCTCCGGAATCGTCATCTCCTCCGAAATCGAATCCTCCGTCGTCCTCCTCGTCTTCCGTTTCTTCATCGGGATCGTCTCCGGAATCGTCGTCTCCTCCGAAATCGAATCCTCCGTCGTCCTCCTCGTCTTCCGTTTCTTCATCGGGATCGTCTCCGGAATCGTCGTCTCCTCCGAAATCGAATCCTCCGTCGTCCTCATCTTCTGCATCTTCTTCGTCTTCTACCGAGTCTGCGGAGTCTTCATCGTCTACAGTCTCCTCCTCCAGTTCCACTTCCTCAACGGCAGCCGCTTCGTCACCGAAATAGTTTGGCTCATCCTCAAACCCTGTATCAACGATCTCGCTCAGCCCCCCTGTGATTTTCTTGCGGTCCAGATAGACATCTCCGCCATTTTCGACCCATGCGGGAGCTGGGTACGGGATCAGTTCTGAAGTGAAGATCGACGTGAGCGATCCCTCTTCCGTTAAGAGCTGTGCCGTCTGGTTGTTTCCCAAAACACAGTCTTTCATCCATAGCGCACAGCCAGTTCCGACGGAGATGCCGTTTCGGGCGTTTCCGCGGGAGGTCACATTCGTCAATTTGACGTCGACCGCCATGGTGCTCAGTACCATTCCGTCATTTTGGAATCCCTGAATGACTAGATCCTGGATTTCTAGATTCCGGACATGCGAAAGCATGATCCCAAACTGTTTTTCCGGTGCGGTGATAGCATACTGGCGCCGAACCGCGGCTTGGGAACTTCCAGGAGGAAGCAGGCGTTCGGTCGCCAAAACCATGGAGGCGTCTTGGGGTTTGAAATAAATTTTTCCATGGCAGAGACACCAACGCATCGGCTTCCAGTCAAGAGCGAGAAGTTCCTGGAGAGTCTTCACATCGCCGGCATCCAGGCGTTTGATCGGTTTGCCGCGATAGAAGAGATTCTGATCCGCAATGTAAGGCGGCTGATAGACAAAGATCCCTTTCGCTCCGATCGAATGCCAGAAATGAGGCGGGACTTCAGCACTTCCGTCCAGTACCGCACCATTTCCAATGATCCGAAACGGAAAACCGGGGATCCCGCTGTGCTTTTCACCGCAAAGATGGAGACTTTCGCGGTAAGGAAGCTCCGGATTGTTCGTCAGGATGATGCAGTCGCCATTTCGTGCGAGTTCCAGGGCTCGCTGGATCGTACGGACCGGTCCACTTTCGTCTGTTGCCCGAGTCGTGTGGCCGGTAAATGCGTCATTGCCCCGCATATTGTCGACGTAGATCTCTCTTCCTGTGACCGTTCCGGAAATACAGAGGATCAGGAAAAAAATCGAAACGAGCGTTTTTTGAATCATTTTAGGCATTGGAAAACCTTTGGGTGTACTGGAAAATGGACAGAATCCGACCTATCTTTCATGTTTCGGCTTTTTTTCCTGAAAAATCCAGTTTTTTTCAAATCCTGCGTAGGAAGAGGGGCTAACGGATCTCTTTCAGCTCACGCAGCCACTCGATCGATCGGCGGATCCCCTCCCGTACACTGACCGGCTCGTAGCCGAGTTCATTACGCGCTTTATCGCAGGAAAAAGTCCAGTCTGCCAGAAAGGTCTTGACCCATCCCGGCGTGATCGGCGGGTAGATGCCGAAAAGTTCTGCGGAAAGTTTCATGCCGTTCGCGACACAAAGCGGAATGATCTTGTAAATGGGGAGCTGGAAACGTTTTTTTCCGTACTCTTCACCGACCGTTTTGAAAAAATCGCCAAGGGAGTAGTTTTCACTGCCCAAAATGTACTTTTCACCGATCCGTCCGCGTTCCAAGGCAAGGATGTGCCCCTCCGCAACGTCATCGACCAGCACGTAGTTTCCAATGTTCCGTCCGTAGTTCAGCAGGATCGGAAATGTTCCGCGGCAGTACTGGCGGATCAGGTCTACGACAGCGTTGGATTCGGAAAGCTGCCCGGGACCAAAAACGCGCGTGGGATTCACGATGACCAAAGGGAGCCCTTCCCGTTCCACCCACTCGAACGCCTTCTTTTCCGCGATCGATTTCGTTTCCTCGTACTCTGTGAAGTACTGATCTGTGATCCGCTCCATCGTCTCGTCGCCGCAGACGCCCGGTGCTGTTGGGCCGAGCGTCACGATGGTGGACGTCCAGACGATGCGTTCTACATTCTGAGCCTTGGCAGCTCGGAAAACGTTCTCCATTGCGTCTACGTTGAATCGGTAAAAAATCGACTTGTCCTTTGACCAGTTTTTGGCGTAGGCTGCGAGATGAAGGACAAAACGGCATCCTTCCATCGCACGGGAAACGGAATCGGCGTCACAGACGTCTCCTTGGAAGTACTCAAACTCGGGATGATCCCAAAGTTTTTCCGGAGGGACCGTGCATCCCTTCGGATACTCCGGTTTCGGACGGCGGCCCATTCCGCGCACCGAATATCCGCGTGCAAGGAGTTTTTCGACCAATTTTGTTCCGATCAGACCGGTTGCTCCCGTGACCAAAACTTTTTGACTGTTCATTTTGGATCCCTTTCCATTTCTAAAATCTTCGATCTTCCGAAAACTGATCCATCAAAAATCACGAAATGTATGCAAATGGACACACACTGACTGCTGGCTGATCCGCCGATGACGGGGCTCCGCCGATGACTGAGATCAGCCGATGACTGGGCTCCGCCGATGACTGGGCTCCGCCGATGACTGGGCTCCGCCGATGACTGGGCTCCGCCGATGACTGGGCTCCGCCGATGACTGGGCTCCGCCGATGACTGAGATCAGCCGATGACTGCGAGGATCTCTGATTCGTTGAGGATCAGGTACTCTTCCCCATTCAGCGTGATCTTGCATCCGAAGTATTTTTCGAAAACGACACGGTCGCCCTCGCAGACCTGAAGCGGAGCGTACGTCCCATCGGGAAGGAGTTTTCCGTCGCCGACCGCCAAGACTTTTCCTTCTGACGGTTTCTCGCTGGCGGAATCGGGCAAAACGATCCCTCCGGCCGTCACTGTGGCGGCATCCAGCTGACGAACGATGACTTTTTCTCCAAGTGGAACCAATTTCATACTTAATCTCCTGAAAAGTTTTCTGACGATTCCTGCATTGCGGTCGGATCCAGCCGAAATGGATCACGGGCAAGACCAAACCGGCCCGGCATTTCGCGGCACGATTTTTCTTAAATCTCATTCGCAGAAAGTTTCCGAATGATTTTGGGAAAAACTTTTTTCCGCAAAGGGAATGAATTTCTACTTCTATTTTGGCATGAATTCGCAAAAACGCAAGTGGTTGGAGCCTCTTTTTTGAAAATAATTTCAAAAATCGGTTCGGTCATGCCGAAAAAGAGGATTTTGTGGGCTTCAAAAGTTTTTTTTATTTCAGGTTCGTCAAGTCACAGAATGTTTTTTCCGTAACGTCATTTTTTAACTTTCTTTCCTTTTTTTGTTCGCTCCTCTCCGTCTTCGTTTTGAATTTTTTCGATCTTTTGAGTTACTTTGCGCCTCTTCATTACGGCTTCTGACTGTTTGGAGAGTTTCTGTTTGGGGAGTTTCTGTTTGGGGAGTTTCTGTTTGGGGAGTTTCTGTTTGGGGAGTTTCTGTTTGGGGAGTTTCTGTTTGGGGAGTTTCGAGGCCGGTCAGTTTTTTATCGGTCCTGCTGCCGTTTGCTTTTTCAGCATTCTGTGAAGTTTCGGCCGGAGCAAACACCGAAGAATTTTCTAAATTTTCTGAGTTTTCTAAATTTTCTGCAGTCCTAGAATGGTGGACTGCGGGAAATCGTTCCTGGAATGCTTTCAAAGCGTTTTCACTCAGAAGGAGCAAGCGTGTCAAATGGTCGATCTTGGTCTCGAGTGTCGAAATTTTCTTTTCGAGGGCCTCCGTATTGTCACAGACCATCGCATCTACGATGATCGAGTTGATGAAAGACATTCCGATGATCCCGCCGGCGAAAAGGAGGAAAGTGAAGTAGATCTTCGTCAGTGCTCCATAGATCCCGTCCTCGCAATCAACTGCGATGGAATTGGGGATCTCGTACCAGCCTTCAATGGTGAAAAGTCGGAAAATCGTGTAGAATGAACGCATCGGGTCTCCAAAATATTCAGGAGAGATCTCGCGGTAGAGGGTACATGAAATCAGCGAAACGATGAACGCGATGACAAAAAAAGCTAAAACGATGATATAGGAGGATTGGATCGCGCGTTTGGTTCCGCGTATGATGGAATCCATCGAGGGGATGAAGCGGAGGATGCGGAAAAATCGGAAAACTCGAAATACTCGAAGCAAAATGACGGATTCCAAAGAAATTGGAATTCCAAAAATTGAAAAAAAGTGAAACAGGGAAAAGGAGGAGATCAGCGTTACTGTCCCGTCAAATCGGCTCCAAGGATCGTTCCAGTAGCCGTGCCAGCTCATTTTTTGTACTTTGAAAAACATTTCAAGGAGGAAACACAGAAGGAATCCTGTATCGAGATACAAAAGCGTGCGGCTCCCTTCATGCAGGCATTGCAGGAAAAGCGTTACGGCATTGAGCAGGATCAAAATGAAAATGAAAGTTTCATTTAGGAAAAGTTTTTTTATCATGCGGATCAAAAAATGGAGCCTTTCGAGGCAAGGAGTGAAAAATGTGAGATCTTACGTTGATCTACGGGAGCTGATACGGACTTTCGAGCCTCAAAAATCAGCGTCACGCAGGATCCGTGTCTCTCCTAATTTTAATTCGAGCGTCTTTTGTGTCCCGTCTTTCAGCTGGACTGTCACTGGATCACCTTTGGACGCATGCAGCACAATAAACGGACCATTTGCCCAGACATTACACTCTGTGTTGGTGAAAAGGCGGACTCCGTGATTTCGGGCTTCCTCGCGCAGTTTTTCCGTCGAGATCCCGTCCATCGTGACCCACAAAAGCGACTCGGAGCCAACGGTCTGGACGATTTGGGCTTTTTCCTCGTCCGTGTAGGATTCCGAGTGGAGCATGACGCAGAGTTTCGGTTTTTTCGCGAGTTTCCCATTCAGAAGATCTGACGTGAAATACTGACCGTAGGAGGCTCCCATTCTCGCCAGCGGCGAGACGGATCTGGGTCGGGAAGGGATCGGGATCCTGTTTCTCAAGCAAAGCGCTGCCAAGGTGCAGGTACGGATCGCCAGGACGGTAGAAATCGATCCGGACATTACGTGCCGCGGTACTGTGAAGGCGGAATCGCACCCGATAGTTTTTTGTCGGATCCAGGTCGAGATCTGCGGTACGGTAGACGTGGAAGTCGTGCTTGATGCCGCGTTTTGCTCCCTCTGGAGTTACGTTCATTTCTAAAGCGCTGTTTCTGACTGCGATGGAGCCAATGACCGTTCCCTGAACTTCCGTGTGCCAGGTCCGCCAGTTTTGCAGATCGTCGGGAGCGTCGAAATCTTCGGGAGGAAGGATGGAACGTCCTGTTTCGCTTTCGATGATGGAGAGGTCGTCAAGACGGAGCGTTCCAGGTTCGCTGCCTGGACGGAAATGGAGCGTTCCCCGTTTCTGTGAGGAGGCTATCGGCCGAAATTCAAAATCGAAAACATTTTCCCCTGCCTGGAGTTTTAGCGGTTGGGAGACCGGCTTACCGAAAAAAACGCGAGGCCGGACGGGCTGACCATCCACGAGAATGCACGGCGCTCCATTTCGTGACTCCACTTTCACGCATTCCGCGGCAGAGAGGAAACTATCCGCCGAAACGATTCCTGCGGCCGTTAGGAAACAAAAAAGTTGGAAAACACAAGAAAAAAACTGCCGCTTCATGAGAAACTCCAAATTTCCGAAATTTTTGGCTTCAAAAAAATGCGCCGTCCTCCCTTCCAGAGAACGGCGTGTTTTCAATTTCACTCAAAAACTCATTCTGGGAGCTTTTCGTGTACGTCCGGGCCAAAGTATCGCAGTGCGACGAGCGGTTCGCAGCCGGTATTTTCCAGCGTGATGCCGCGGGCTGCCGCTTCTGCCGTCACGAAGAATTCATCGTCCGTCTCTTCTCCGAAGTGGATCATGACGGGCGTCTGGACTTTCAGACCGTTGATCGAGCCGGCTCCTTGCACGAAGATCCACGCGCTCGCTCCGGGATCACGCAGGACACATTTCGCGCCGGGATCCACCGTGATCTCTTTCGCGGTCACGATCTGCTTGCCGTCGAACAGTTTGTAGTCGATCCAGCGATCGGTGTACCCTTCGCCGCTGTTTTCCGGATCGACGACCGGCTCCATGTAGAAGTTCTTCTTGAAGTACGGATCGACGTTCTTTTCCCAGTCAAGCATCTCGACGATGAAGTCCAGATCGAATTTTTTGTCTTCCGGTACGTCTTTTGTGAGGAGATCCCAGCCGACCTGACGGCCTTCGACCAGGGACTGGAACATTCCGAAAACGTCAGAACCCCACTGCGGTTCGTACGTACAGAGCGACCCCGGAGCGTGCAGAACTCCCGGCGGAACGCACCAGCCGGTCCCTCGCTTCAGCCGGTAAGCTGCGGAGAGATCCAGGATCCCGTTGTCCCCTTTGTTCCAGTTTTCCAGGCAGCGGATGACGTCTTTCTTTTCCGTTCCGGGATTCAGTCCGAAGAACGTGTAGTCGAAATTATTTTCGGCGGCATTGAGCTGCGGCGGGAAATAGTACGATTCTGGTTTTCCTTCCTGATTCGTCAGGACGGCATCCTTTTCCATCTGGTGCATATGGTGCGGAATGGGACCCGCATTGTCGAAGAATTTGGAGTAGACCGGCCATCTCTGATACGTATCCCAGATCGGCTGACCGACGACGCGTCCCTTAAGTTCCGCGACGACATCACGCAGCAGGAAACGCTGACCTTCAAAAACGCACCAGCTCTGCCCTTCATCCCACGTGCGGCCGTCGTTCATCGCGTCAGTCGTGGAGGAGAACCAGCGTTCGTCGATCCCGCCGCGGTGCACACCCAGTGCGTACCAGTCTGTCGGTGCGAGTTTGATCCTTTTTCCCGGCTGAAGGAAACTGCGCGGGACCCAGTTCGGCGCAAGACGGAACACGCCGTTTCCAGCATTCAATGCGCTTTCTGCAATGGCGCCTACGTTATCTTTCGCGCATTCCGCGGCACGATACATCGGATTGGTACTCATATTTTGAATCTCTCCTTCAAGTTTTTTTCTGAAAATCCAAAAATCTTCCGGCGGGTCAACGGCGGGAAAACGGCGAGCGGCTCCAAATTTCGAGAGCACTTCCAAATTCGGGATCGACTGCCGATTTTGACGTCTAAACGCCTCTTACTTTCTGTTTTATCCTGTTTTCGCGAAATTTTCAAGGAGTGGGGGGAGGTTTTTTCCTGAATTTTTCAAATTTTCTTCCATTTTTCAGGAAAAAACACTCTCTGCCGTTCACTCTGAAGTATTCCGACGGCCTGCGGTTTTGTTTCGACTGCCTGCCTGAAACGTTTCTGGATCCGCCGGAAATCTCTGTTTCCGCGACTTTTTCTACTGAATCTCCTGCATCGGCACGGGGACTGCTTGGTATCGGAGTGACTGTTGGGGCGCATCCGTCGTACCGAAAAAGATGGCGTTTTGGTCGATCCACATCGCGATACGCGCCCATTCTTCGTCCGTGAGCTGAACATTCGCGTGATCTGAGTTTGCCAAGACTTTTTTCAGTCCGCTTCCGATCGCGCCGTTTTTCCCGCCGGGTTCCGTGACTTCGATGCGGTTTCTTTGGGGCCAGCGCGGAATGAGATCTTTTCGCTTCATCAGCGTGACGTACGAGCGGCTGAATGCTCCGTCTTTCTTGGCGGTCAGGTCGATCGGGTTCTTTTTGAAGACTTCGTTTTCCGGATCGGCTCCGTGACACGAAACGCATTTAGCGTCCCAGATCGGCTGAACGGCTTCCGCGTAGGAGAATGGCCGGCCGTCGAATTTTCCAGGCCTGATCCGTGACGGCTCGCGTGCCGCGGCCATGGGAAACCGCGTTCCGGTTCGGTCATCAGCCTGTGTACTTCGTGTACTTGGCGTGTTTGGTGCATTTGGCGTATTTGGCGTATTTGGCGTATTTGGCGTATTTGGCGTATTTGGCGTATTTGGCGTGCTCGGCGAAAAGTAGGGAGAGTTTCCGCCCACGGCACTCGTTCGGTCTTCGTGGCACCCGATGCACGCGATCTCTTCACCCGGCTGGAGGTACGTCAGTGTGCGCATGATCTGGTACGCTTCCCCTTTTTCGTTCAGTGCTTGAAACAGGATCGGTTTCCTTGCCGGCGCGATGAAATTGACGGATCCGTCCGGTTCGACGGGGACAGTTCCCAGGACCGCGCGTCCGTTTTCCTCGCCTGCGAGACCAATGGGCGGTTCGTTTGCCGTCAGAGTCGTTTTGGGGAAGATCTGCACGATGCGCAGTTCCTTGATCGAGCCGCGTTTGACGTCTTCTCCGAGTCCCTGGTAAATGTCTTGGATGAAGAATCGTCCCTCATCTTTCGGATCCTCCGGGAGGAAACTCGGAATGACCGGAGGTCGTTTCCGCGCGGCAAGCGGCTGGGGGGAATCCGATCCGATCTTCGGGTCACGGTAGAGAAGTTCACGGTTTCCGAAACGGTCGAGAACGTAAATTCCCAGCGCCTCGTCACGAGTCGCTTTCGGCTCAAATTCCAATCTCCACGGACTGTACGACACGAGGTAGAGATCCTCGGAAAGCGGCCACGGCGAAGCGTAGAAACGCGGAATGTCGTTCGTTTCGGCTTCCGGGAAAGGGATTTCCGGCGTGAGGCGTTCCAGGACGCTTGGTCCGTCTTTTGCGGCGGAGGGGTCCAGGAGTACCAGTGAACCGCCGGTGCACGCATGATGTGCGGATGCCGTCAGGATCCATTTTCGGCTGTTCGGGACCGGCTTTGCCTGGAACGCGCAGAAAATGTCGAGCGAGGCATTTCCCCAGACTGCCGCAGGATTCGTACCGTCCGGACGCATGGACCAGAGATTCTGGTGTGTCACTGCATCGCGGTCAATGTAGTCCCAGCGTGCATAAAAAATCTGTCCGTCATGCCCGACAGTCGGGTACCATTCGTTCGTTTCGTGCCAGGACAGAGGCTTTACGTCCTTACCGTTCGGCCCCATTTTGTGGACGGTATAGTTCGTCCAGCGTTCGCCGAATCCCCACCAGAAGCAGCGCGGATGCCCTTTTCTGCGGCTCGAAACGAACACGATGCTGCCGTCCGGAAGATACGCGGGCATAAGGTCTTCATAGTGTCCCTGCGTCAGCTGACGAAGGCCGGTCCCATCGACGTTTACTTCGTAGAGATGGTAGTATTCGCGGTGATCTTCTTCCTGTTCATTGGGAACTTTCGGCGTCCAGGCGTTTTTCCACGGGAAACGAACGCTGTCTTCGCCGATCTCTACGTAAGAGAAAATGACTTTTTTTCCGTCCCAGCTCAAACACGGATCTGCGATGTTTCCGCCGTCCATTTTTCCCTGAAGAATGTCTTCGCAGGCAAGCGAAATTCCCGGCTCTTTCAGAATGAAAAGTCCGCTTCCGCCCCGCTGCGCACGCCAGCCGAAGTACTGCATCACCAAATGATCGTACGACGTCGGTTTTCGTTTCACGAAGAGGATCTGGCTGTATTTTCGGATCAGAGGAGCGGAAAAGACCAGCGCGCGTTTCCAGATCCGCGTCTGGAAGTAGAGTTTCACGCAGTCGCCGCGGTTTGGGGGATCGGAGGCACTCCATTTCACGAATTCCGCACTGAGTTCTTTCAGTTTCGTCCCGGCGAGTTTCAAGTACTCGGCCTCTTTTTCAGAAAGTGCGGAGAGATCTTTTTCGAGTGCTTCGTAAAGGCGCAGACCGGTCCCCAAATGCTTTCCTGCGGAGGCGAGGACTGCGTCATTTTGCCGTTCTCCCGCGTTTCCTGTGAGGAAGACCTGCCCCGGCGCGTCGTCCCGTTTCCATTCCAGAAGGAGCATCTTCCAGAGCTGCGCGTCTTTCGGCATTTCGTACCCCTGCGTGACGGCTTCCTTCAGCGTGTCTCGAAGGAGCGTAAGTTCTTCCGGATCTGCGGTGAGCGTTTGAGACTGCGGTTTTTCGAGCGAGTAGGACCAATGGAGAAACGGCTTTTTTGATTTCTGAAGGACCATCAGCCTTTCGTTCGCGTCGAATCCGTCAGAGGCCTTGAAGGTCTCGGTTTTTGGGGTGGTTTGGGCCCCATCGGAGGTCTCAGACTCTCCGGCAGTCTCACTTTCGTAAATGATCTCCGGATCCCATGCAGTCGTGTCGCAGAAGATGGTCGGTCCGCTCTTCACGACGAAATGGAGACGGTCATTCTTTTTAAGTGTGAGCCGGAGATCATGCGTGATCCCGACGCTGTCCTTCGGCTCGACTTTTCCTTCCCAAAGGACTTGGGAATCGGTACGGATCTCCGCGAGGATCCCGTCGTTTCCGTCAAGGTGGAGTTTCCGAACGCTTCCGCGGATCGAGACTTTTCCGTCTTTAGGAGCCTTGAACGTCACGACTGCCGGTGCGTTGGTCCCGGGGTGAAGCCAACCTTTCCCAACGCGGGACCAATCGCTGCCTTTCCAGAAATGGGAACCGTACCAGACTTCCTTTTCCTCGTAGGCTAAAGGGGAGAGTTCAGGGAACGGGAACTCGTCCTTTTCTGTCCAGACGGGCGAGGTCCAGAAAGGCGAGGTCCAAAGCTCTTTAGCGGCTGCTTGTACGAGGCCGACCCAAAATGGGATCAAGAGTACGGCAGCTGGGAAAAAACGGGCTGGGAAAAAACGGGCTGGGAAAAAACGGGCTGGGAAAAAACGGGCTGGGAAAAAACGGGCTGGGAAAAAACGGGCTGGGAAAAAACGGGCTGGGAAAAAACGGTGCACGTGAAGCTCCTTTAAATGAAAAAGGTGCCCCCGGCGGCTGCGTGCCGGGAGCGAGCGAAAAAGAGGATCTTGGCTGGCGGCGAGAATCAGAGATCCCGCGGCGCGGCATTTATTTTCCAAGCTGAAGGAACGCAGGTTCCAGCGCGGGGAATTCTACGGTCAGCGTTCCGTTCTCTTCCATGATCTTCACGTTCGGCCAGTCCGCGGCATTTTTGACACGCAGTCCTTCTGGGAGAGTGAAGGAGGCCGTTCGCGTTTCTGTCTGCGTATTGACTAGGAGGAGCCACGTTTCCTCCCCGTTTCCGTAAAGACGTACTGCGACGTCCTGCCCAAATTCCGAGGCAGGGCTGACGGCAGCCGGCGGGTCGATCGAGAGAAGGATCCGTTCGTACTTTTTGACTTCCTCACCGACGCGGCAGACGTCTTTCCATGTGCGGTCGAACGATTTCTGCTTTTCTTCCGGAGAACCGTCCCGTCCGGCGTAATTTCGATAGAAATCGTAGTACGCGTAGCCGATGATTCCGTTTGCGCCGCCCGCGATGTTCATCCAGGTCATGGCTCGCATTTCTTCGTAAGTCGGCGTTCGAGACGTTTCTTTACTTCGTCCGTAGTTCGCCCAGTTGAAGTACTGCGGGACCTGCCAGCACGCGCGCACTCCGAAGCAGGCATCATGAGTCTTTCGTGCCCACTCGTAGGCGGTGGAGGCCGGTTTCGAGGGGAGCGGGTACGGGTCAGTCCCGATGACGTCAAAGGTCGGGAGGTAGTCCCGGATGTCTTCGACCTGGTAGAGAACGACCCAAGCGGGACGGGACGGATCCAGCTCCTCCACCAGATCACGGTGCCCGGTGAGTACCTCACGCATGGAAAGCGGGAGTTCATCGTTGATGTACCACGCGATGACGGCGGGATGGTCTTTCATTGCCTGGATCACTTCCGCGGTTTTGCGTCGCCCCTCTTCGTCCGTCTTGCAGTGGAGTCCCTCGTAGAGATCCTTCACGCTGTAGATCGAGTCGATCCCGTTTTCGTGCAGCCGGTCCAGCCGTTCGCGGGTAAGCCGAGTGTAGGACATGATGCAGTTGAACGGGGAATCCGCGAGGCGCGCAATGTCTTCATCCGTCGGCAAATGGAAGTAAAGACCGAGCGGGAAGTACGGTTTTCCATCCACGATCAGCCGTCCGTGAGTGTCGATGAACGATTTACGTTCCGGGAATTCCGTGAATTTCGTCAGCGTGACGGTTTCCGTTTCTTCTGCCGCTTCAGGGGATTTCGGATTCGGGACTTTCAGCGTCAGTACGTATTTTCCGGGCGGGAGCGTCGCGGTATCCAGCTCAAATGTGAGGACTTCCTTTCCAGGCTGCCAGCTTTTCGAGCGTCCGGCGTCCGGTGTCGCGCTCCAGGTGAAATCGCGGATCGTCTGGAGTTTCTTTCCGGAATCCGCCTCGGCAACTTCCAGCGAGATGCGTTTCTGAAGATCCGCAGGGAAGGCCGTCTCCGGGAAGGTCAGACCTGCGAAAAATCGAATCGTTCCGCCAGTCGTCTGGTTGCGGTACTGGTCTGTCGTGACGGCGCGGATGCACGGCGGAATGTATGGAAGGATCTCCAGGTCGTCAAACCATGCTTCACCGCACGCTACGGTCCCGCCTTCACGTGTGCCGTAGCAGGAGATGTGCGGACTGCGGGCGTCTTCCGGGAAATGGAAGACCTGCGAGATCTTCGTCCAGTCTTTCGTGCCGTTTACTCCGCGAACGTACGCGCCGCCGAGCCACTTTCCGTCTGGTCCGCTCCACTCGATGCAGATGGAGGCTTTTCCGCCGCGGACGTTTTTCGACTTGACCCACGCGGAAAGAACGTACGATCCGCCGGGAACCAGTCCCTTCACTTTCACCTGAGAAAGACGGTACGCGGCAGGATCTTCATTTTTCCAGCAGAAAGAAGCGGAGCCGGTCCGTTTTTCTTCCGTGCTGCGGGAGAATTTTTCTTTCGTGCCGGTCCAGTTCGCCGGGAGAGAGTCCGTTGCAGACGGTTCCTCAAATGACGCGTTCGGAATGATGACCGATTCTGCGTTCTGCGCCAAAATCGTTCCGGGATGAAACGCCGAGGCTAGGAGCAGAAAGGCGAGCGCAAATGCGAAGAGCGGCAGAAAACCCCAAAATGAGCAATTTTGAGGAAAGCATGGACTGCTGGAAAAAGATGGAGACGCCGTAAAATGCGGAATGTTTTCGAAATCGTTTGGGAATTTCGATCGATGGTTCGCGGAGACGTTCTCCGTCTGGCTGGTCCGGTGAGTTTGGCTGGTCCGGTGAGTTTGGCTGGTCATGAAAATCCTCTCAAAAAAAGAATGTGAAACGGGCAGGAAACGGCAGGAGGCCTGGAAAATGCTGGAGCGGCCGTTTCAGCCGATGGACTGTACTTCCAGGCGTGCTGGGGGCTTCCTCTACGGAAACTTGACTGCCGAAATTTGAGTTTAGCAGAAATTTTCTGAAAAGTCAATCCCCCTGCTTCGGATTTTTTTTCAAAAAAGTTTTTCAGACGCACAGACAGACTGTCAAATAAAAACCAGCCGAAAATCAGGTTTCCGGCTGGAAAAGGAGAAACGAAACGTTTGGGAGTTTTTGGGAAACGCCGTTTGGATCTTTGGGAAACGCCGTTTGGATCTTTGGGAAACGCCGTTTGGATCTTTGGGAAACGCCGTTTGGATCTTTGGGAAACGCCGTTTGGATCTTTGGGGCGTCCGTCACCAGACGTTCACGATGGTGTGTGCATTCAGATTAAACGCTCTCTGCTCCCGAATGTAGTTTCGGCTGCCCGCGAGCGCAACTCGTTTCTTGATGTGCGGTTCAAGGTCAACACCGGGCATTGGCGAGACGTAGCACCGAAGGAGTCCGTCCTCATTTACGATGGCGTACTGCGGCAGTGAAAGGTGAGCGTAACGTTTTCGCTGTACGCGTACCAGGATCCCTGAATACTCCCAGCGTCCTGGCTGGGTGGAGTACGGAGCCGGAAATTCAGAGACGTCCGAAAAGTCGGGCAGGGGACTGCTTCTTGTGTCCATGGGATCGTACATCAGAGCGGGGTGATCTTCCGAAGCGGTCGCCAGAAGTTCTTGGTATTCGATCCTTCCGCGTCGGACTTCATCTGCCTTGAGTATCTTCTGACGCACATGCTCAAGAGCCTCGCGTTCCTGCATGCTTTGCGCCTGATTCATGAGGCGGTTTGCGCGCATCAGAAGACTTTCCGTCTCCCAGTTCGCGGCAGAAGAGTGCATCGCGATGACGGCGGTCAGGTCCATGTCGAGCTGATTTACTTTGTGCATGAATGTACCGGGAGCTGGTACAGGGCTGGATGTCGAGCTTCCATGATCTCTGTCGGAAAATGAACCGGAGAGGTTGCCGGAACCGTTTCCTGACGGAGTTCCAAGCTGGGGATCCTGCGGCAGCGGTTCTGTCGTGATACCGGTCCGGTTTGGAGTCAGCGCGGAGGCGTGGATCCATCGAAATTCTCCCGATGGGGGCGAGATCCGGCAGAGTGCTTCGTCCCCTTCACGCGGAAGTTCCAGTACTTCCACCATCGTCCCTTGCGCAAGTGTACGCTGGATCTGGGAGTAGTTTGCTGAAACACGGCTGCCAACGTAGACTGGGACGGAATTTCCTACGATTTTACCGAGGTCATTTTCGACCATCTGGACATACCGTGCGGGAACGTAGGAAAAACTGCCGACTGGCGGACGGATTCCGCACCAGCCGTCCTGCGTGTGTTGGTAGACCTGAACGGAAACACCGTTTTCCAGACGGTCCGTCGCATAAAAATCCGTTCCGGGACCGCTTCTTGCGAATGCCTCCGGTTTACAGACGACGGCATCATACGGAAACGTCTGCGTGTGCGCTGTGGACGGCATTTGAATGAACGTCAGCAAAAAAAATGTGATTCCGGATAAAATCTCAAAAAAACGAAATTTAAGTAGGGATTTCATGGAAATTTCTCCAAAATGTCTCTTTTCTTTTTCTTTCGTTTATGATATACCATATTTAAATGAAAAACTCAAGAGCGATTTTTCACGAAAGGTCCGATTTACCCATGAAATTTTCGATCCCCTGCACGATTCCCTACGGTTCCGCTGATCATGCGCAGAAAGTTTGCGAGTGCCTCGATGCGCTCTACCCTGAACCTGCCTGCGCCCTTCATTTTCAAAGTCCGCTGGAACTGCTCATCGCGGTCATCCTTTCTGCGCAGTGCACGGACGCTCGCGTCAATATCGTGACGCAGTCTCTCTTCCAGAAGTACCGGACGGCTTCCGACTATGCGAACGTTTCGCAGGAAGAGCTGGAACGCGACATCCACAGCACGGGATTTTACCGAAATAAAGCGAAAAACATTCGGGAATGCTGCCGGATACTCGCAGAAAAATTTAACGGCGATGTCCCCGTCTCGATGGAGGAACTCGTCCAGCTTCCCGGAGTTGGACGCAAGACTGCGAACTGTGTTCTCGGCACATTTTTCGGGATAGCGGAGGGGGTGGTCGTCGATACGCACGTACTTCGCCTTTCTCAGAGACTTGGCCTCTCCGATGAAACGACGCCGGAAAAGGTCGAGCAGGATCTCATCCGCATCGTTCCGCGTGACCGATGGGTCAAGATCTCTCATCAGCTCATCCTTTTCGGACGAAATGTCTGCACGGCACGCAATCCAAAGTGTGCGGAATGCCCTTTCAATACAGAAGCCGAAACAGCCTTTTAAAAGATTAAAAAACAAAATATCAAAAAGTTTTTGAAGAGAGAGTCTGAGAGGGAAACGATTTCCGAAATGTTTTCCTCTCACGGCCGCCGTCTCTTCGCGGGCAGCCAGATCTCTCCCGTAGGGTGAGAGCGCGCGTGAAACGTTTGTGCCGTAAATCTTGCGCCGGGCATTTTACCACAGAGTACTGGATCAGCACAGAGGAACACAGAACTTTAAACACGAAAAGCGCGAAAAAACATCTTGCGAAATGTTTTTGATTTTTTTTAAATCCATTTGCATCTTTTCGCGTTTTCCGTGAATTTCGCATCTGGATACACTCACTCCCTTTTTTCCTTTTTCTTTCCAGTGGGTTTCTGCGTCTCTTCTATATGCTCTCCGTGGTGAGATCGGACCTGATCGGTACGCAGCAGCCAGCCGGATGGATCAAATTTTTCCATCCTTTTTCAGGGACCCCGGATTTACGAAATTTTGGAATGTGGTATACTGTGCGGCATATCGGTTTTGGTTTTAGGAAGGGTAGGGACCCCATGAGTACATTCAGTTCGCGGAAAATTTGCAGTTCCGGCATGTCCTGCCGCCCGTCAGAGAGGATATGGACTTTCGTTTTTCTGGACATCATCATGCTTTCGATGATCGTGTCCATCGTCTGTCATGCACTTTACGGAGCGCTTCCTCTTTACGTAGAATCGCTTGGCGGGAAAGCGGCTTTCAGCGGGCTTTTGACGGCCGTCTTTGCGCTCGCAGCCGGAGTCGGGCGTATCTTGACCGGCGCACTTTCCGCACGATACGGATGCCGGATCGTCCTGATCTTCGGCGGGATCCTCATGACGCTCGCAAATTTCGTTCCCCTCATCCTCCCCGGACTCGGCATCCTGCTTGCGGTCCGATTCTTTCAGGGAGTCGGTTTTTCCGGAGTCTCGACTGCCTCGGCAAACGCTTCAGCAGAAGTCCTGCCCCGCAGCAGACTTGGTGAAGGAATGGGATACTATGGTCTCGGTCAGTCCTTCGCTATGGTCATCGGACCGTCGCTGGGGTACGCGCTTTTCCATTTCGGACAGAGTTCCGCGTGGGGAAATCACGTCATCTGGTACGGCATGGCTGGACTTTCGCTCATTCTCATCATCTTGGCTTGGGTGTGCCGATACACGCCGAATTTGGAAGAAGAAACAGACTCTCCCATCGCCAAAACGAAAAACGTACCCCAGATGCAGGACTCTGCACCGCACGTTTCCATTTGGAGGCGCATTACGAATTCCTTTTTTGAACCCGGCGCACTGAGCATGGCGTTCGTTTGCGGACTTTTTATGTTCAGCTGTTCCTTCTACTCCTCGTTCCTCATGCTTTTTGCACAGAGAAACGAGATCGAGAAACCGCAGCTTTTCTTTCTTGGGACTGCACTCGCCATGTTTGCCGTCCGTCTGTTCGCCGGAAAACTGGGAGACCGTTTCCCGCCCGTCCGCGTTCTCATGCCGACGCTGGGGGTCGGAGTACTCTCCTTCTTTCTAACCAGCCAGGCAAACTCCGCTGCTATGCTTTTCGTAAGCGGAACGCTTTACGGCATTAGCGTCGGACTTGGCTTTCCGTTCCTCAACACGATGGCGTACCGACTCACAACGCCGTCTCGCTGGCATGCGTCGACTGCCACGTTTTTCCTCGGGTGCGACATCGGATGGGCTTCTGGTTCCTACGCCTGGGGCGTCGTGATCGATGAATTCGGGTTCACCTGTGCGCTTTCCGCTTCCGGTCTGCTCGTTTTCATTACCGCGCTTTCCGCAGCTGCCGTGCTCTGGAAACAAACCGCTCCCAATCTCGGAAAGTCTTGAGATCAGGGCCATTCGGCAGCATATGCCGGCTCAAGCCGCACTTTTACCCTGAAACTGAAGAGTGCCACTGAAAGATACGGAATTGGGAATACGAGAAATTCGAAAAGATGCGAAATTCGCAAAATGACAATTAAAAATGGTTAAAAATAGTTGATAATAGTTGAAAATAGTTGAAAATAGTTGAAAATAGTTCATCCGGAAACTGCGTACCAGTTTCATCACTGAAGACACAGAAAACGTATAGAGACACACTGATTTTAGTGTAAAAAACAGTGAAAAATGGACGGCTCAAACAATTTTTGATTTTTTAAAATCCATTTGCGTTTTTTCGTGTTTCCGTGAAATTCGCGTCTGGAAACATTTTTTTCTTTTCAGTGTGTTTTTACTGTTCTACTGTGTTTTCTGCGGTGGACTCGATACGCTGTTACCGGATAAACTTCATTTTTGCACGATTTACGACTCGACTTAAGTACCGAACATTGCGCCAAAAGCCTCTGCCATGTTGGGGTGAAGTGATTCGTTGATCCCGTTTTCATCATACGGAATTTCGAGAAGATCAAGGTCATGCTTGAGCTGAACGACTTCTTCCTGCGGTGAGACTCGCGGCGGGAGTGCCCGCTTCAGAGGTACGAGCCAGCTGTTGAGCGTGTGCCCTCCGTCCACGAGCAATTCTGTGCCGGTCACGTAATTGGACGCCTCGGACGCCAGAAAGATCAGCGGACCGTAAAGGTCTTCAACGCGCTGAACGTGTCCCAGCGGTGTGAGTTCTCGGATCCGTTCGCGCAGTTTCAAAGGCGAAGAGGCGTGCATCGGCGTCAGAATATAGCTGGGACTCAGGCAGTTGACATTAATATTATACTGTCCCCACTCGGCCGCCAGCATTCGTGTGAGCTGTACGACGGCGGCTTTACTCGCATTGTACGACGCATTACAGTTGCAGATACGCGCCGACATAGAGGCTGTGTTTACGATCTTTCCGCCGTTCCTCTGCTGGATGAAGACCTTTCCCGCCGCCTGACAACAGTAGAACATTCCGGAAACGTTTACGTCCATGACCTTTTTCCAGTCTTCCGGAGGCACATTCTCATCCGCTCCGAGAAGTGCGATCCCCGCATTATTTACCGCAATATCCAGCTTGCCGAGACGTTTCACGGCCTCGTCCATCATGGAGTTGACCTGAACGGGATCCGTTACGTCGCACGGAATACAAAACGAATCGACTCCGTACGTTTCCGCGAGTTCCGCAGCTGTCTTTGCGCCGGTCTTTTCGTCCCGGTTCACGATGGCGACGTCCGCGCCCGCCATTGCCAGTGCCGTCGCATATCCGCGTCCGATACCGATCGAACCGCCTGTTACGACTGCTTTTTTGCCTGTCAGATCAAAAAGTTTTACTGATTTTTCCATAAAATCTCCTTGAAAGTGGAAGATCACTCATTTTCTTCATCTCACTCTCTATTTTAACAGAAATGGAACGAAGCGTCAAGAGTATATCCTGCCAGTCGATGAAATATTTCGTAAAAAAAGAAAGACCCAGTCATGGAGGCTGGATCTTTCCGTTTTTCCATGCGCACTCACTCTTGCGCGTCACTGTATTCACTCATGATCAAGATCGCAAGATCAACGATGGTGATGCGGCGGGCGATGGTGATGATGCGGGGGATGGTGGTGACGCGGGGGCGGCGGAGCCGGGTGGTGATGCGGCGGACGGTGATACACGTGCGGCGGCGGAGGCGGCACGATATGCACGTAGCGCGGTCCCGGAGCGTAATAATACGGCGTGTAGTAGCCATCATAGTACGGACGCGCACCGATGCCGATCTGCACCGAGACCTGCGCCTCTGTCTCATTTGCCGACATCATGAAAAACGCGGCACATGCGATCAACAGAAAAAGCATTCTTTTCATGGGCTGACCCTCCAATTGGAAAATTTCCGTTATGGGAAAACTCTGAAACAAAATCACTTGTCAATTTACCAAATCATTAAAAAAAACGCAATACCAAATTTTCAGTGAACGCGAGTTTCTGAAAAAACAGTTTCTCGTTCCTCTGTTCTTTAGTATACTTAATAGTTACGTAATGTCAACAGTTGCGCCGTTTAAATTTTCATTTTTTCTTAAAAAAAGTTAAAATTCTTTCCTTTCCTGACTCGTTTAAGTGGAATATTGGTCATTTTTTCTGTTTGGGGAAGTATTGGCATATCCCTCAAAAATGTAAATATTCATACTTTCAAAAAAAACCGGATAATCGTTAAAGTTTGTCTATTTGTCTGTCGATGAATCCAAAACACCGGGTACCAGTATTCGGTTCAGTGGTTTTTCATACGCCCCTACCCATGAAAAACGAAAAGAAAAAATCAATGATTCGCATAAGGAATGAACAATGGGTTCTTTCAGCAACAAGCAGTTGGGTATACTTTCAGGGATTTTGACCCTGAGTGTCCTTTGTGTTCTTTGCGGATGCCAGCGGCAGTACTGGCGTCAGCAGGCGAATACGGACGTTCAGCAGATCGTGCAGGAGAAAAAGTGTCAGTTTCCGGGACTTTCGATGACGGATTACCGTTTCGATACGTCGCCGAATTCGCGTTTTTATCTTCCGTACGACCGCGACAATCAGCCGATGCCGCAGGATGATGCGACGGCGCATACGATGATGCGGTGCGTTTACGGCAAAAAAGGGTGGGATGGCTGGACGAAAAATGGAGTGATCGACTCTGTCGAAAATCCGAACTGGCAGGCGAGTCTGCCGCGTGATGCTGAGGGGAATGTCCTTCTGAACCGCCAGACTGCCATTCAGATCGCACTGGTAAACTCCCCCGACTATCAGAGCGCCATGGAGAATATTTATCTCTCGGCACTTCGAGTCTCGCTGAACCGTTACGATTTTGATGTGCACTACTCCCTGGGCGGCGGTGCGTATTATGACACTGCATTTCGCGGAACGGGGAACGTTGAGCTGAATTCGGTCGACGCGGGCGGGTCGAAATACACGGCACTCGGCGGAACGTTCGCGGCAAATATCGCGAACTCGATCGTTTGGACCTGCGGCGGAAGTTCCGATTCCTCCGGCATCTCCACCACGCTGCTCAATATGTCGTTCATCCAGCCTCTTCTGCGTAACTACGGCAGAGCGTACGCTCTTGAGAACCTCACGCAGACGGAACGTGCATTCATCTGCAACCTGCGCGAGATGGAACGCTACCGTCAGGGATTTTACGTGAACGTCATGGTTGGCGGGATCGGCATCTCGACACCTGGAAGCGGCGGAAGCGTTTCGATCCCAGGCGTTGAAGGAACCATAAGCAGTGCCGGAAATCTCTACGGACTGATCTACACGCAGCTGGAACTCGCAAACCAGAGACAGAACGTCTCGGACCTCCAGTACAGTATGGACCGCATGGAAGCGCTTTACGAGGCGGACCGTCTTGACCGTACGCAGGTCGACCAGACGCGTCAGTCGCTCCTTAGCGCTCAGATCAATCTCATGACGGCGGAGAATCGTTACAAGAACTCGCTTGACCAGTACAAAATGGTCCTCGGACTGCCGCCGGGAATCAATGCGACTGTGCATGACAAAATGCTTGAGCCGTTCATCCTCATGTCCCCGGAAGTCACCGAAATGCGCGATCTGCTTGCCGATTACCAGTGCGATCTGCGAAACGGACACACTTCCTTTGAGGACACGATTGCGAAACTTGAGGCGCAGGTCATCCAAATGCGTGACTTCTGCAAGAATATCGATCAGGATTTCGTGAACCTTCGGAAAGCCTATCCGAAACGCATCGCGGCACTCCGCAGGCTCGCGCAGCGTCCGGAAGTCCTCAGCGGCGAAGTTGACAAAACCGCCATTGATCCGAAGCTCTTCCGCGACCGTGTTCAGAAGCTCGGAGAAGACTACCTGCTCTTCAAGGACCGGATGGCTGACATCGAAGATTCGCTGCACAAAGTCCAGGCCTCCGGAAGCGCGGCGGAACTTGATCTTTGGATGGACCAGTTCAACAGCAAACTCCTCGATATGTCGATGCTTCAGGCGCGTGCGCGTCTTGATGCGGTCGTCCTGACGCCGGTGGAGATCGACGAGGTGCACGCACTGGACGTTGCTCGCGAAAACCGTCTTGACTGGATGAACGCACGAACGGCACTGGTGGATCGATGGAGAAAGATCGAGATCGCCGCGAATGCTCTGAAAAGCGACATGACTGTGACGGCAAACGTCCAGAGCGGGCTGGAAAACTCGCATAAGAATTCCACACTCTCTCTTGGATTGAGCGTCGACACACCGGTCGACCGGAGAATGGAACGGAACAATTACGTCGAGACACTCATTTCCTACGACCGTGCGCGTCGTGAGTATCTCCACTACGAAGATTCCGTACATAAAAACATTCGAACGCTTGTCCGTCAGGTCCAGGTCGCTCAGCTGAATTTCGAGCTGCGACGTATTTCGGTCTTCGTCGCCATGAATCGAGTGGACCAGGCGAACCTCCAGCTTCTCCAGCCGCCGAAACCGAACCAGACCTCTCAGTTCGGAGACTCCTTTGCCCGTGATTTGATCGACGCGCTCAACTCGCTCCTTTCCGCGCAGAACACGTTCGTCGAAAGCTGGATCGGATTCGAGACTTGCCGAATGGGGATCGAGATCTCCCTGGGGATCTTCCAGCTTGACGGTTCCGGATGCTGGGTGGACCGCGGGAAACTGGATGTCGTGAATCCCGGAAGCGTCGTTCTTCCTGGAAGTGCAGAACTGGCTCCGATCTCGGGTCAGACTGGAAGAAGCGTCCTGATCCCTTAGTCTTCTACCCTTTGTGCTCTTCAAAACAGGATGGACCTCAAACTCCATCCTGTTTTTCTATTTTAAATTAAAAACACCGTGCCTCCCCCTTGAATCTTTTTGAAAATCAGGTAAAATCCAATCATTCATGTTTGTTTACCAAAATTTGAGGCCAAAAAATGAGTGAGAGTCAGAATTTTGAAGAATCGGCATTGACGATGCTTCCGCCGGAAGAGGTGAACTACGATCCCGCGCAGTTTGGGGAATTGTGTGACGGATATTTGTTTGGAAAATTCAAAAATTACCGCCTGAAAAAGAAGCTCGG
>JAFQOH010000177.1:0-1814 GCA_017403345.1 Thermoguttaceae bacterium | reverse complement strand
TTTCGGGGAAAACTTTTTTTGAAAAAAAGTTTTCCCCGAGCCCCTTTCAAAAAACTTTCATCCGGGATAGATGATTTAGATTATCTACATTTATTATATAACGGTAAGGGACTCTTGTCAAGACGGGGATTTTATACAGGCTGATTTTGGATTTGGAAAATTCTCATTTGACTTTAGTTTGTGCCAGAATGCCGTTATTGACGTTTGTACGACAGTGGGGTATAATACATTCAGGACGTGCGCACAGTCTGAAATTTTTTTCTGAAGGGGACTGTTTTTATGGGTGAATTGAAAATACCGGAAGTGATCCTTCGCGAACGGCGAAAGAAAAATCTGACGCAGGAAGAACTCGCGTCATCACTTGGCGTATCCCCGCAGGCGATCTCAAACTGGGAGCGCGGCGGGTATCCCGACATCACGCTGCTCCCGCGGATTGCGAATTATTTCGGGATCACGGTGGACGAGCTGATCGGGAACGATGAAGTGACGCGGGAGGAGGATATCAAAAGTTTTACGGACTGGTTTCTGAAACAGCCTGACATCCGATCGTCGTGGGTGGAACGTCTGGCGAAAGCGAAGGAATACTACCGGAAATATCCGCAGGACTATGACATTATGCACTATCTCGGCTGGGCGATTTCGTGCAGTCTGCCTGCAGATGCGGAACATATGGCACTTTTGCGGGAGATACACGAGAAGATCATGAACGGATGTACGGACGAATGGTACCGGCGGGAGTCGATGCACCGGATGTGCTTCGCCTGTCCGGATGATGAACTGGAGATGTGGATCGGGAAAAGTGAACTGGAATGGTCGGAAGCTGTGGCAATCGGAGAATTGCGGGAGGAACGATGCTGGCGGCAGGAGCGTTTTGAGGAATATCGGACAGAGCGGAACAAAACCGATCTGATGATATTCATGCACTACATCGGGCGGAACTGGTGGCAGTTCCACGACCGCGACAGCACGGCGGCGTATGACGAGCCGGAACATACCGCAGCGTGGGAGTGTCACAAAATGCGGCTGCTGGAAGTGTTCGACGGAAACGGTGTGCCGGAAGCGTGGCTTGGATGTTATGCAGAGTGCTGTCTGCGTTCGGCAGGGGCTATGATCGGCTGTGGACGGGTGGATGAAGGTTTCGCACAGCTTGAACGGGCGTTTGAACTGTACGGGAAGTGGAACCGGATTCCGAAGAAGACGTGGCTGAAACTCGGAAACGCGGGGGCGTTCGGAGAAGCGGAGGTCGAGAAAGATGGGGATTCCACCATCCGGTATGCCGATGGGACAACCCACTGGGCGCCATATCTGTGGTTGTTCTGGCAGTTAAAGGGGGATATTTACTGTGCGTTGTGTAAATGGAAGTGGTTTGAAGATGTAAAAGACGATCCGCGTTATCTTGATGCGCTGGAACGCGCGCGGATCATGGGAGACTTTCCGAAGAACGGAACGAGTCGGCGGAAATCCAACACAGCGTAGGATTTGCATCAAAACGGCGTCTATTGCGCGGATGGGCGGATTGTGGTATGGTAAATCAGAAACAGCGCTGGTTCAAATTTCATGGAAATGAGGAACTTTTATATGACCATCAATCTTGCCGAACCCCTGCGCCGTCTTCGTACCGCGCGCGGAATCACACAGGAGACCCTTGCGGAGTTTCTGGGCGTGTCGTCACAGGCGGTTTCCAAATGGGAACGCGGGGTTTCCCAAACTTAAAGATACCACACTAAAACCCACGCTTACATTACTTCCAAACAATACAATTTTGGAGGTAAAACCTTATGAAACACCTTATTTCTTGCGAATACAACTTCGAT
>JAFQOH010000176.1:0-26157 GCA_017403345.1 Thermoguttaceae bacterium | reverse complement strand
TTTGTTTTAATTTTGTTTTAGCTCAGAAAGGAAATTTTTCATGAGATCGATCAATAACCGTGAATTGAAACGTCGTGTGGAACTGGATGGACTCCAGAAGACGACGGAGCATCTTGCCGAGGCGATCGAAAGCCGTCAGCTGCGTCCGGAAGAGTTCAGTCTGCGCGATCTTGCGGAAGCCCTGATCCCGGATGGTTCGGAGTGGGTCCGTGCGCTGGATCCGTGCGGCGGAATGGCTTTGACGGAAAGCGAGGGGGTGAATTCGACGGCGTTTCTGAACATTACGGGCCGGATCATCAGCGCGAAGATCCGGGATTCCTATGAGCAGGCGGCGTTTAAGGCTTCCAAACTCGTTTCGGTCATTCCGTCGCGTCTTTCCCGTGAACGGATCCCGGGCGTGACGCGGATCCAGGGAAGTGCCATGGAAGTCGGAGAGGGAATGGCGTACCCCAATGCCGGATTTGGCGAAGAGTATGTCGACACTCCGGAAACCGAAAAACACGGTCTCATCGTGCCGGTCACTCGGGAAGCCGTCTTTTTCGACCAGACCGGCCTCGTGCTGAAACGGGCGGCGGAAGTTGGCGAAACGCTTGGCGCTGACCGTGAAAAACGGATCCTAGACGTCATTCTAGGCATTAAAAACACCTACACGAGAAACGGGGAAACGTTTAACACGTACTACTCCGCAGGCGATGATGGGCCATGGGTGAATCGAATTGCCGGCAATGAGCTGAAAGACTGGGCGAATGTGGACGCTGCGGAACAGCTTTTCGCGGAAATGTGCGATAAAACGACGGGTGAACCGATCCTCATGAACCCCAACGCGGTACTGGTCATGCCTGGCAAACGGTTTACGGCAGCGCAGGTCTTTTACCCAGGAAATTCGGTCTGGTCGAATGGAGACGGAACGCAGCAGGTCGCGATGCGGAACCTCTTTGGCGACTATTCGGTTCAGAACAGTCCATACGCTTACCATCGGCTCATCGCCAGCGGCGTGACGGCGCAAGAGGCTGCGAAATACTGGTTCATCGGCGATTTCAAACGCGCGTTTGCGTACATTGAAAACTGGGGCTTGACGGTTTCACGTTCGAGTTCACTGAGTGAAGCGAGTTTCACGCAGGACATTCTGGTGCGATTCAAGGCGAGCGAACGCGGAGTGCCTGCCGTTCTGGATCCGCGCTGCGTCATTTGCTGCACCGGCTGAGCGTGTTAACGGAGAGCCAATTTTGAGGCTGTGAAGCAGTTTTTCGCGGGAAAAGGAAGGCGGATCCTTCGGCTTTTTCAGGATCGTTCGTGATTTTGCCGGCAAATTTCCAGTTTTCCCCCGTTCCTGCTTCACGGCAGGCCTCATTTTTTCATTTTATTTTCATTTTATTTTCATTTTCATTTTCTTCATTTTGGGGTCTTTTAGATCCGTGCTTTTTTCAGAGGATAAAATGCTCAAAGCTCAAACCTGTACATTGACCTACGCAGCCTGGAATTCCAGCGACGGCTCGCTCTGCACGAATGATGCCGCGAACCATACGTGCCGGATCTCCAAAAACGGCAGTATTCTGACGTCTGCGTCAAATTCTCCCGTGGAGATCGGATACGGTCTCTACGCACTGACGCTGACGGCTTCGGAGACGAATGCCGAAACGCTCACTCTTTCCGTCACCAGCAGTTCTGCGGGAGTCGTCATTCCGCCGGTCTGCGCCGTTTTTCATGACCCGGATGAATTCAAGGCGGACGTTTCTTCGATCCCGGCCAACGTGTGGAGCGTTTCCGGACGTACGCTTACCGGGACGGTAGATGTTTCGCCGGCCTCCGTTTCTTCCATCCAGAATGGAGTGGCGACTGCGTCTGTTCTGGATTTCGTTTCCCAGAAAGCGGATTCTATCGAAACGAAGTGCAGCTCGATCAACACGACCTGCGGGAGCATCAGCACGACATGCGGTTCCATCAATGCGGCGTGCGGTTCCATCAGTGCATCGTGCGGGACCATTAATTCGACATGCGATTCGATCGAAACGAAATGCCGTTCTTTGTCGGATTCCTGCAGTGCGATCCAGATCCGTACGAATCTGATTCCGGATCGCCCTGCCGCTGTTGGGAGCGCTATGACGCTGACGGATGCCTACGCTCACCTTCAGACGCTGAATCCGCACACGATCGCGTCGGAAGTCCTCAGTTTCGATATTTCGAATGTGGAGGCTGTTTCTGCAGTCTATTCGCTCTGCACGGTCATTCTCGCGCAGCTCCAAAGTTCTGTCGATGGTTCATCGTGGACCATTTACCGCACGGACGGCGAGACGCAGCACACCGTGAGGAGCGTAGAAGCCGCAGATGATTCCATGCCGATCACGGGGGTCTTTGCATCATGAGTAGTTTGCCGAATATCACTGCTTTCACGGATTTTTTTCGCCGAGTCCTTGGCTGGAAAAATGCTAAAGAGTATATCGTGCCGCTTCTGGAACGCAAAAAACGGACTCCTGCGGGCTGCGTTCATGTGCCGACGGCGGAGAAAGTTCGGATCCGTCCGTGATTTTTTCGCCGCTGTCTCGCGTTTTTGTGCTTCGGAAACCGCAGTCTCGCATTTCAGGTATCCTTCGGTACTGGTGAGTGACGGCGGCTGCGGTGTGTTTCTGCTTTTTATTGGAGGAGATCATTTTCATGACTCAGGCAAAAATTTTTTACGGAACGGTCTTTCCCGGAAGTTCCGCCGTTTTTTTGGCGCGTGTCGTCGGTGAGTATTCCGAAACTCTCAAGCGCAGGGAACTGCTTTCGGGAAACTATTCCGCGTATCTTGTGGATCCGCTTTCTCCGGAGGTCCTAACTCCGATCGAGGAACGGCAGAAGGTGGAACTGGATCTGGATTCCGTCTTTTTCAATGCGCTGCAGATGGACTCGTCGTGGGACTGCGACTCGGAGGGATTCAATTTTCGGCACGTTCCGGAGATCGGCGGTTCGGAGCTTTTTGCGCTTTCCCGAAGATTTTATCAGCTGGATTACGAATTTCATCTTCTTGATGAAAAACGTCTTCCTGCGCGGATCCAGTTCCGCGTCATGACGCGCTGAGAAACTCTGGACGTTTCAGGCTGGCGCGTACCGGTCCGAGCCGTGAATCTTGCCACTGAGAATACTAAAACGCACAGAAACACACTGGAATGGGAAAAAGGGGAAGGCAGGGAAAGTGTCCTGACACGAATTTCACGGAAAACACGAAAAGATGCAAAAGAATTTTTTAAAATTTAAAAATGTTCGTGCGGGCTGTTTTTTACTGCTTTTTGTGTTAAGATCCATGTTTCTCTGTGAGTTTTCTGTGTTTTCAGTGGTAAAACTGGTACGTTGCTGCCGGATGGATTTTTTGGTTTTCTGTTTGGTTCCAAAGAAAGGAATTTTTATGAGTTCACCATTGACACCCATTTTGAAGATCCGCGCTCAGACGCTTGCGATGATCGATGAGCTGACGCAGTCGCCGAAGCCGACGTATTCCGTCGAGAATCAGTCGGTTTCGTGGGAAACGTACTTAAAGCAGCTTCAGACGACTGTGACCTGGTGTGACCAGCAGATCGCGGCGGCTGAACCATTTGAGATCCGCACGACTGCTGGAACTTGACGTGACGGAGTTGGAACCGTCTCGGAATATCCAGCGGTCCTGCAGCAGTTTTTTCATGCGGACCTCTGGCGTTTCTGGATACCGGGATGGAGCTGTTTTGTATTTTGGGATCCGGATGTATCGGTCATCCGGATGGACTTTGTTTTTTTCATGAAGAGAGAAATGGAAATTTCCGATGAACAAAATTTTTCCTGAAGAAGATTTTCTGGTGTTTGACCGGAAAGAAACGCTGAACTGGACGCGTCCTCTCAGCGGGCTTTTTTGTCCGATCGCGGATGCGCTCCGGCTTTCCTGTCTGGAGCGTGTTCAAAATTCTTCCCCAGTCGGCATGGAAGAGGCGGTTTGGGTCTTTCCTAAAAAATCCCTTTCTTTTAAGGAACCGATCCCGGGGGATTGGCTCATTGACTCGCAAAATGTACGATGGACGGTCTCCAAAGTTCAGAATTTAAGTGTCCGAAACTGCTGGAAATGTACGACGGTGGACCTTCTTCGGCATTTTCAGCTGACGGAAACGCTGGATCTTTACCGTCCGCGCTGGCAGCTGGATGCTTCCGGGGCACCTTTTCCGGAGTACTTTTTGTTTCGGCCGGGAATTCCTGCGAAGATCCTGCCGCAGGATCATGAACAGATCATCGAGATCCATATCGCGGAACCGGAAACTCCCGTTTTTTACCGTGACTGCTTCATGACGCCGTCGAATCAAATGTTTCGTGTCGTTGAGATCAAACCGGCCGCCGTCTGGTCTGATTTTTCCAGAATTTTTTGTAAGGAGGTAACGCAATGAATATCGCACAGAAGATCCGTGAAGTTTGGAGTCTTTCTCCGGGGTTTTGTGTTCTCGTACCTGTGGAGTCGATCACATTTGGCATGACCGTTAGCGAAAAATTACCGTACGGTATCATTTCCTCAATGGAGACCTGGCCGTTTTCCGTTACGAATCGTGGTCCGTCCGGGCGGCGGTGGGAAGCTGTTTTGGAACTGCATCTTCCAAGTATGGCGGCTGCCGACACGATCCGGGAGGAAGCGGAGGATCTTTTTATTCCGGAGAATCAGTGCTCGCTCCTCTCTGCCAAAATGGAGTGTCTGGAGGTAAACCACTGGAAAGTCCTGCTCGAGCTCGCTGCGTGGGAACAGAGAACTTTCGGAGAATGAGGCGGGGCGTGAAGGAAAGTATCTGGTTTTTTGTTTTTTGTTTCAGTTTGTTAGCAAATAAAAGGAGTTTTTCCAATGTCCATTTCACTTGAAACCCGTTTGGTCTCAGAGCTTTCCTGGAATTGGCAGGATCTTTCGACTCCGGGATCTGCGACACGAACTCAGGGACGTTTTCGTCGGAATCTTGCATTTTCCGGAGGAGTACAGGCTTCTGATCCGTCTTCTTCGGGAAACAGTAGTGATGCTGTGTCGGCCGACTCGCCTGCCGTAGATGCGCTTTGGTTTCTGGAGAATGCAGAGGTCGCACCTTTTTCCGGGGTGATCTTCAATTTGGATGAAATGATCCAAGTAGTTTACGGGAACGGTATTCCGATCCGGTTTGCGTCGCTCTGTACGCTTTACGTTTTTAATCGTTCGGAAATAGCTCCGCTCGTTCTGGTAAATGCAGGTTCAACGGCCGCGTCTAATGTTTTGGACGGTACTCTGGTGAATGTCGTTGTGCCGCCTGGCGGTCATTTTGTGCTCTGCGATCCGGCATCCAGCTGGACGGTCACCTCTGCGCGGAATGAACTCCAGATCCAGAATCTCACTTCTACGCTCCTCACCTACGATCTGCTCCTGACCGGGACGCGGGGCGAGGTATGAGTCTTTAAGTGTTTCATTTCGTTCCGTTTCATGTTCGGGAACGCGGATCTCTATTTTCATTCACTGTTTTTTATTTCAGGGAGTTTTGCATGGCGAATAAAATTTCTGTACCGCAGACGACGGTCTCATTTTTTGAACTGGCCGGCTCGCCGAGAGAATCTTTCACGGCAGAGGGATTTCAGGCTGTCCGGCAGTTTCTTGTCCGGTGGGAAGATAGGGAAAATTTTGCGCGGGATGTTTTAGGAAATTCAGACATTTTCAACTACCGAACGTCCACTTTTTATCCGAATCGGCCTTCCGTTTTTCCCGTCCATCTGACGTTTCAGCCGGCGGATGAGAAGACGCTCACCCGTCAGGAGATCTCGGCGCTTCATCTTGGTCTGAATTCCTACGATGGATGGGCATTGGCGGAGATCAAGTATGAGACACTGACGGAAACGGATCTGGATCTCGGGATCGATGCGGAATCCGGAACGCGCCTGACGTACCGCCTTTCGTGGGAGGCCGTCGATACGGAATTGCCGACGGCTCCCGGGTGGGTCTGGGAAGATACGCAGGAAGCCGTCCCGCAGGATTTCAAGGTGATCCAGAGGATCCCGCAGGCACTTCACGTCATTGTCTGGTCACAGGTGCAAAACCCGCCGTGGGTACGGATCCAGGAAACTCAGGGAAAAGTCAACGCCTCGGAATTTCTGGACTGTCCGCCGGGTACGCTGCTTTTTGAGGGGGCATCGGCAAACAAACTCTACCGTGCGACCTTTGAAGACGGCGAATCGCCATACTGCTGGGCTATCACGTTTACGTTTCGGCAAAAGGCGGTCCATCACGGCGGCTCGGTGTTCGGGTGGAATCATTTTTTCAGGGCGGACGACGGGAAATGGGCCATTCTAGAGAATCATGGTGAGCCGATCTATGATCCTGCGGATTTCGCTCCGCTTTTCGAGCAGGAGGCTTAAGAGAGCCGTTTTTTCATAAAATACGCACCTGATGTTCCATTTTCTGCTGATACCGAGTATTGGCGGATCCGCAAGGAATGGAATTTCAGGTGCGTCTGTTTTTTGGTTCATCCGGAAACTGCGTACCCGTTTCACCACAGAGGCTGCAGAAAACTCACAGAGAAACACGGATCTTATCGCAAAAAGCAGTAAAAAACAGACTGCTCGAACAATTTTCGATTTTTAAAAATCCATTTGCGTCATTTCGTATTTTCTGTGAAATTCGTGTCAGGGTACGTTCACCGCCCTTTTTCTTTTCAGTGTGTTTCTGTGCCTCTTCTGCGCTGCGCTCTCTGTGGTGAGAGCGGACCAGGTCACACACTTGCCGGAAGAGTCTGTTTTTTAGTGCCGGAAAAGCGCGTTTAATTTGCCTTTTCCGCTGCCGGCTGATCCGGAGCATTTTCCGGGATCGGTTTATTCAGATATTTCGCCATGTAGCGGAGGGCTTTCGGAAGGAAAACGCACAGTGTGTCGCTGCTTTCAGGATGCGGGCTGAACGTGATGAGCATTCCGTTTCCGTACGTCGTCCGGACCATGGCGGGCGAGTTGACCTGAATGCCGGCTGGTGTGCCGTTTTTGGCGGTTTCACTTCGGAACCACGCCAGGACCTCGACCTGCGGCATATTCGGGTCGATGTTGATGTCGAAGACCGGTCCGTTAGCGTAGCGGACTTTCTGGATCCCGCGGAACTCTTCTCCAAAGACTTCTAGGCCTTCTTCTGTTAATTCAAGATCGAGATGCTCTTCTCCGCGAAGCCATTTCGGGCTTTTGGTGTTTCCGTTCAGGAATCCCTGCTGCATCGGAAAGTACGCGCCGGCGCAGATCCCCAAGTAACCGTTTCCGTCATGAACGAATTTCTTGAGGTTGGCGACCCCTTCCGGCTGCATCGATCTTGCCTGACCGCGGCCGCTGCCTCCGGGAAGAAGAACGAAATCGAATCCTTCAAGAATGCCGTTTTTGATGTCTTCACCGCTGACTGGGGTACATTCAAACGCGCCGTCCTCTTCAAGAATATGCGCGATCCGTTTTTTCTGCATACTCAGACTGTAGATCGCGACCTTCAGTTTACCTGAAGCTGGAGTTTCAGCAGCCGCTTCCTGGCTCACTTCCGATGATCCGGAAGGTGCCGCAGGTTCGGTTGCCTGGAGGCAGGCTGCCGCGGTGAAAAGAAGGAATGAAAAAATGGAAAAACTAAAAATTCTGGCTCTCATTTGGACTCCTTAATGAAAGGTTTTAGTTGGACTGTTGGGATTTCAGATAGTGCAGGGCACGCGGAACGAAAAATTTCAGTGTGTCGCTGCTTTCCGGATGCGGACTGAATGTGATGACGTGCCCTTTTCCGTAAGTCGTTCGGACCATGGCGGGCGAGTTGACCTGAATGCCGACCGGAGTATCATTTTGTGCCGTTTCTGTTCGGAACCAGGCGAGGACTTCAACTTTTGGTCCATTCGGCTCCACATTGATGTCGATGATCGGTCCATTGCTGTAGCGGACGATCTGCGTCCCTTTGAATTCTTCACCGAACATTTCCAGACCGGCATCCGACAGTTCGAGTTCGAGCATCGCTTTTCCGCGTCTCCAGAGAGGACTTTTTGTTTTGGCGTTCATGAAATTCTGCTGGATCGGAAAGTACGCGCCGGCGCAGATCCCCAGATATCCTTTTCCGGAGCGCACGAATTCTTTGACTTTCTCCACGCCTTCCGGCTGCATCGAAGCGGCTTCACCGAGTCCGGAACCGCCGGGAAGCAGGAAAAGGTCAAACTGGTCGAGGATCCCGTTTCGGATGTCCTGACCGTTCACGATCTTTGCCTCGAATTCTGGAGCTTCTGCAAGGATCTCCATCAAACGCGGCGGGCCGTTTTTCCCGACTCCTTTATCCTGGTAGATCGCGACGCGGATCGTTTCTGCCGCCCATAGATTCAGGCTCATACAAAAAAACAGAATACCCAAAAGGGAAGAAAATGCAAGTTTGGAGGATTTCATTGTGAAACCTTTCTTGAAGGACCATTGAATTTCAGCGGAAAAGGAAGGAGCAAAATCTCCCCCTTTCCAGAATGTTCGATTTAGGAAAAGCATACCGAAGGCAAAACCGCCGTGTGAAGTTCGTCCTGCCCTCGGAGCGAAAAGTGTATGTTTTGTTCGTCTGGCTGGTCTTATTCCATTACGTATGGAATTTCGGATTTTTCACCCTGTTTCCAGCCGATTTTGACCTTCGAGAGGTACCAGGTCTTGCCGCGGGTCGGATTTCCCTGGAAGAAGAGGTACGTCTGTCCATCGCGGTCTTGGAAAATGCCGGGGTGACCGGATTCCGAGCGGTTCCACTGACCTTCCGGGCCGTTCGTGATGAATGGGACGTCCCAGAGGCGTGTGTAGTTGATTCCGTCGTCGCTCACCGCCACGCCGATGTGCTGCGGGTCATTGTTGTACCCGCCGGCGTAGAACATGTACGCACGGCCATTGCGTTCAATGACGGTCGGTGCTTCGATGCAGCGGGTCTCCCACGGAAGTTCCGGTTCTAGGATCGGCGCATCTTTCGCGAGTTTCCAGTTCGGACGACCAAGCTCATCGCGGTCATCAGCGACGGCGACGGCGAGTTTCTGGATCTTTCCGGCAGGATCGCGAGTCGCGACGTAAAGGAAACACTTGCCTTTGAATTCAAAGAAATCTGCGTCGATCGCCCGTCCGTTCGACCAGTTACCGGAGGGGAAGAAGATCGGATTCTGTTCATGCGGCGTGAATTTGATCCCATCTTTCGACGTCGCGTAAATGATCGCGTCTTTCGGGCCGTTGCCGTAGGACTGATAGAAAATGTGGACCTGGTCATCCCAGACTTTGACGCATGGTGCGCCGCAGCCTTTTTTGTCGATCTCCGTCAGCGGCGGGATCACTCCGACCACGTCCCACTGAACGAGGTCTTTGCTCTCCGCGATGCCGATGCCCAGGCAGCAGTCGATGGGCGTGTCTTTGGTCGGGAAGATCGAGAAATACATGAGGTAACGGTCGCGGAACCAGATGATGGATGGATCTTTCGCTTTGTTAGGGACCCACTGTTCAAGTCCTTTGGTCTTTTCATTCGGGAAGAGCATTTCCGGCTCGGCGAGCGGCGCGAAGTCGGCGGGAGTGATGGAAACGGTCCCTTCCGGCACGGTGTAGAGGGCTTCGACTGCGTTTGCTGAGTTGACCGGCAGAAGCAGAGCAGAAAGAGCGATGCCGGATGAAACAGCGAGACCGGACGAAACGGCGGAAAGCATGGAAACGATCGTCTTGCGTGTTTTTTTCATGCAGGATCTCCAATTTTTTTAAGGGCAGGTGTCTGTTTTCCCGGAATATCTGGGCGCATCAGGCCGATACCGGGCAAAAACGCGGTCGGAAACCGCACAACGTCCCCAGTTTAACACAAAATCACAAAAAAAGACAGGGGGGAGGAGTTGAAATTTTAAAGAAAAGAGGAAAAAAGGCTGGAATGTGCCCTGACACGAATTTCCCGAAAGATGCGAAAAGACACGAAGTTGTTTTTAAAAAATTCCATTGTTTTTAAAAAATTTCGTGAGATCCGCGTTTTTTCGTGCTTTTCGTGTTCCCTTTCAGTGTGACTCTGTGAGTTTTCTGTGTTTTCAGTGGTAAAACCGGGGCGCAGTTCCCGGATGGACCTGTTTTATTTTTGTCGGTCCCCCTTGCGGTATGCGGTTTTTGGGGTAAAATGAAAGAAGATGACGTTGATGTATAAACTTGGGGATCTTTCTCCCTGGGACCTTTGTTTTGATAGATCGGAAATGCACATGAATGAGATACCGCACACGGATCGGTCTGCTGAAAAAGATCGGGCATTCGGGGGAACATTCGGGGCGAATACTTTAAACAGCATGGCGACGCTTCAGCCGGATGAGGTAAACTACGACATTCGGCAATTTGACGCTCTTCATCCCGGCTATCGGCTTGGCGAGCACCGGAATTACCGGCTCGTCCAGCACATTGCAACTGGCGGGATGGGGCAGACTTGGCTGGCGGAGCAGATCGAAGGTGGTGAAGTCGTCCGGCAGGTCGTCTGCAAGATCCTCTCGGACAGGCTGCGCGGAAACGATTCGGCCATGACGGAAGTCAGGCGGGTCTTCCATCTCACAAAAATGCTGAGTCACCCGAATATCTGCCCGATCCACGGAATGTTCCACGACCCGGATTTCGGATGGTTTCTCGTCATGGCGTATGCTGAGGCTGGAACACTTCGCGACTGGTTTCTCGCGCAGCCGGGGTATGAACGCGGTATCCCGGTGAATTACGTGCAGGCGATCTTGTGTCCGATCGCGCAGGCTCTGGATCTGGCGCATTCCCGAGGCATCATCCACCGTGACGTGAAACCGTCGAACATCATGTTTACGTACCAGAACGGCACGCCGGTCCCGTGGCTCATCGATTTCGGGATCGCATCGCGGATCCATATGGTCTCCGGCACCATCCCGCATCCGGAATTCTGCCGTCTGGGGTCGGGAACGCCGCACTACATGGCGCCGGAGCAGTTTCTTTCACGTCCGCAGGATAAATCGGCGGATCAGTACGCGCTCGCTTCGACTGCCTACGAACTTCTTTCCGGCTCGCTGCCGTTTCAGGGAGAAAATCCTGTGGCGCTCGGTGTTCTGAAATCGACGGGGAGACCGTCGGTCGTCGAATGGCTGGACGCACGTACGAACCGTGCGCTGCAGAGAGCGCTTTCTCCCGAGCCGTCCGAGCGTTTCGATTCGTGTGTGGAATTCATTGAGGCGCTGACGCAGGGGACGGAGCCTTTGCTGTCCTTGAGTTTTTCGCAGGAATTTCTTTCAAGGATGGAAAAAGAGGAAGAGGAAAGAAAAAAGAAACGCAGTGAGGAGGCCTGGAAAATTTTAGAGCCGAATTCTCAGCAGGAGTCGGTCTTTTCCGGAAAAAATCTCCGGAAAAACCGCGGAAACTTAAAAGAAATCGAAAAGGAAAGCGCAGGCTGTTCATTCGGATGCCTTCTGTTTTGTCTTTTTATGCTGCTTTGGGGGTCTTGTGAGCAGCAGAAGCGTTTTACGTATCTTCCTGACGCGGCGGGAGCTTTGGTATCGGAAAGCGTACAGGAGATGCCGAAGATCCCGAACGTTTCGTGTCTGAAATGAACCCGCAGAGTTCGCATTTTCCGGTTTTATTCCAGTTTTCCGCTTTCTCGTTCCGTCGGAATGGAGTGCTGGGCGAGGTACTGCTCGATGCGCAGGAGCTGATTATATTTCGAGGTCCGTTCGGTACGTGAGACGCTTCCGGATTTGATGAAGTCCGCCTGTACCGCCACGGCAAGGTCCGAGATGAAAGAGTCGGTCGTCTCGCCGCTTCGGTGACTGATGATGGTGCGCAGACCATGTTTTTTCGCGAGCCGGATCGCCTCGAATGTTTCCGTGAGCGTGCCGACCTGGTTCGGCTTGATGAGGACCGCATTCGCGGCGTGTTTCTGGATGCCGGTCTTTAAAAGATCCGTATTCGTGCAGAAAAGGTCATCGCCGACGATCTGCAGCTTCCTGCCGAGCAGTTCCGTCAGCTGCGTCCAGCCGTCCCACTCATCCTGCGCCAAGCCGTCCTCGATAGAGCAGAGCGGGTAATCTTCGCTCCATTTTTCGTAAAGCCGGATCAGTTCCTCCGTCGAGTACTGCGTCTCACCGAGCCGGTAGTGTCCGTCTTCAAGAAAAAGCTCATTCGCGGCGGTGTCTATGGCGATCTGCATTTGCTCTCCCGGAATGTATCCCGCACGGCGCATCGCATCCACGAGAAGCTCGAATGCCTGCTCATGGGACGGGATATTGGGTGCAAAACCCCCTTCATCTCCCACATTTGTCGAGAGTCCGCGTTCTCGAAGGAGCGTTTTCAGTGCGTAGAATGTCTCACAGACGGCCCGCAGCGCGTCGCTGAAACTTCGGAAGCCCTGCGGAACGAGCATGAATTCTTGAATGTCGAGCGGATCATCTGCGTGAACGCCGCCGTTAAGGACATTCACCATCGGTACGGGGAGCGAATGCGCGAAAAGGCCGCCAAGATGCCGAAAAAGAGGTACGCGGAGAGAATTGGCTGCCGCTCGTGCACACGCAAGCGAAACGCCGAGCACTGCGTTTGCGCCGAGGTTCCGTTTATCGTGCGTTCCGTCCAGCTCGATCATTCGGTCATCGATCCTGCGCTGATCCCGTACGTCTTCACCGCGCAGTTCCTCCGAGAGGATCTTGTGCACATTATGGACGGCCTGCCAGACGCTTTTGCCATTGTAGAAATCGCGGATGCCGTCACGCAGTTCGACCGCTTCGTGCCGTCCTCGGCTCAAACCGCTGGGGACGGAGGCTGTTCCGATGGTCCCGTCTGCCAGATGAACGTCCACTTCCACCGTCGGCATCCCGCGGCTGTCGAGGATCTGCCGGGCACGGATCTTTTCGATCGTTATTTGGGTTTCGTGCATTTTCCTGAACTCCTGAAATCGGTTTTGCGCATTCTGTTCCATTTTCGGAACTGTATCAGATTTTAGTTCAGAAGACAAGAAAAACAGAACGGGCAGTGTGCCGAAACACGATCTGCCCGCCCTGCCGAGGTAATGTTTTAGAATTTAGCAGCGTTTATTTCTTCGCTTTGCGGTTTCTGCGTGCAATGCCGAAAACTCCCAGCCCGCCGAGGACCAAAAGCGCCCACGTGGCAGGTTCCGGGACGGCGCTGGTGCCCGTGATGTTCAGGACCAGTGCTGTTTGGTTTTCGTTGAGGCTGATGTTCAGCAGGCCACGGTCTTCCATGGCGAGGATCGTGTTGCCCGTGATGGCGCCGTCCACGGTGATTTCGCCGCTGAGCGTCACGCTGCTCGGTGCGTTGATGGCGATCGGCCCGGAAATTCCGGCGGTTCCTTTACCTGTGAGGTCCACCGAATCGCCGGAAACGACCGCGTTGTCGGCCGATTCGGACTTGAGCGTCACGTTATTGAGCGTCAGGTCGGCGATGGGCATCATCGCGCCGGTCAGAACGAACGCGGTGAGGGCACGGCGAAGTTTTGTTGTATTGGTTTTCATGATTTTACCTCTCGTTGGGATCGTTCGTATTTCAACCGATATTCGACGTTTTTCTGTTCTTCCATAAGAAACTAAAAAACAGGATATATCGGTACTGCGGAAAATTATCGTAAAGCCATGAACGTTTTTTGAAAAAATTTATCTAAACCCTCACCCCCTCGCATTTTAACATGATGGCAGAGTTTTCTGGTCCGTTACAATTTAAAAATAAAAAAGATCCGGAGGAAAACCGGATCCTGTTTTAGAAAACGCAGAGATTATCTGGTTGGAATATTTTTACTTTTTCTCAAGCGGCAGGATGGTGATCCTTCGGAATTCAAAGCCCGCAAATTCGGACTGGATCTGGATCTTTCCGCAGGAGGGCTTCACATTGTATGCACGGTTCGCGACGACTCCGTTGACGATATTCGTAATCGTGTCCCCGTCGCAGATGACCTCGATCGTGTTCCACTCGCCGATCGGTTTTTCGAGATCCTGCGCCCCGCGGAAACCCTTCACGTCCTCCCAGCGCGGATCGCGTCCCCACCAGTCGATACGTCCGCCATTGATCGTCTGCGGTTTGCCATTTGGGTCGTAGATCCAGCAGCCCTTCGGACTTTTCTCATCTTTGACGTTTGCCGTGACTGCAAAATCCTCGCTTTTGTCCCCGACGACGATGAAGTCGCCGGCACCGCCTTCGATGATGTTGCACTCGATGGAGTACATCCAAGTCCCGTCCCACGCACCGTCCTCGCCAACGGAATGCAGCAGGATGCCGCAATCGCGCGTTCTCTCCTCACGCGGAGGAAGCGCCGCCCCGGTGTATCGGTACTCTACGATGAGTCGGTAATTCTCGAACGCTTCATGTGTCGTGATGCAGCCAAGTTTCTCGCCGGAGATGCAGATCTTTCCGTCCCGCACGGTAAAAACGCCGGCCGTGTCGTTCTCTTTTCCTTCATCTTTGATGTATCGGTACCAGTTCGTCAGGTCCTTGCCGTTGAACAGTTCTCTCGCTTCCGTCACGGGCGTCAGAGTCGGCTCGACAGCGTGAATTTCAGGGCAAAAACTCCCCAGCAAACAGCAGACGGCAGCGAAACGGCCCCACGCGGTAATTCGGTTTTTTTTCATGCGGAAGTCTCCTTAAAAGGCAGGTCTGGCAGGTTATTTCACAAAAACAGTCAAGCGATTTTCCAAGATCCGGACCTCAACAGGCAAATTTCCTCCCGGATCCCCGTCTAGCTGGAAAGGCACGACCGCGTCGGTACGCTGGCCCGGAGTGAGGGTCAAACGGAAATTCCTCCCCTTCCGCATCGTGCACCGCCACCAAAAACGATGGATCCCCCCAAGCTGTGCCAAGAGCGACAGAAGCGACCCGCTCCAAAGCGACCCGCCGCGCCAGAGACAGACGTTCAGCTCGCCGTCCCACTCCTTCGCACCCGGTGCGATCGGGATCCCCCAGCCGTACTTCGGAATGTTGCAGATGAACGCCCACGGCCGATCGTACGTCTCACCCGTTGGCGAACCGTCGTCGTTGAGGAACTCGATGCGGACTTTTGGGAATCGGTAGGACAAAATGGACCGGAAGATCGGTTTCATGTACGACAGATAGTTGATGTGCGCCCCCTTCGGATTGCTCATTCGCGCCGCATGGACCTGGTTGACCACCTCGGCGTCGAATCCGCACCCGATCATCACGAGAAAAATACGTCCGTTCGCTTGGACTGCATCCATCGGCATGACTCGTCCGGCAAGGATGAGCTTCGCAAACTTCCGCGGATCAAAGGGATACTTCAGCCGTTTCGCCAGAATGTTCGCCGTCCCGCTGGGTAAAAGCGCGATCGGAACTCCCGGCTCGGTTCGATTCGTCAGCTCCGCCGCCGTTCCGTCACCGCCGACTCCAATGAGCGCACGCAGTTTTCCCTCGCGATACAGCGAGTTCGCCCGTTCCGCGACCAGTGCCAGGTCTGTCAGGATCTCGACCTCAAGCCCGCCTTCACGCAAGGAACCCGCGAGAATTTCTGCACGTTCGCGCGAGGAACGCCGACCCGCTTTAGGATTCAGCGAAAGGATCACGTGGGTGCAGGATGGCGGAAGTGTTTCGATCCGGGGAGTTGGCTGCGTCATGGTATAATGGTATATCTGTGCGAATAAAATAAGGTGAAAATCAGCAAAAATGGACACAAAAAAAACCTTCAACCACCAGGTTGGCAGGATTATTGGAGAGCCCGTAGATTAAAGGCGGACACCCGAGCTTCGATTTCCTGTGATGCGCGTTCTCTCGAGGAGTCACACGCAGATACATTCTCCGAAGACATCTAAAACGGGTTCCTTACGAGCTCATTATCGGCTCACCAATAGGTAGTTCCCGCCTGTTAGGCGTTGAAGGTTTTTTGAGCTGAGATCTTTCCTCAACTCTGGTGTAAGTATACCACCGAAAAGGATTTTGTGCAAGTGCCCATCCTGACATTTTTCCAGAAAAACCTCAATTTTCTTAAAATTTTTTCTCAAAGCCATTCAAAAACCACCTGTATGGGGTATTTTGTTTTGGTGTTATTTCTATTTTCGAGGTAATTTTTGTCTTTTCCCATTTTTTTATCGTCAGCACGTAAATGAAAAAATTTTTGCCCTCCCCCCCCTTGACGAAAAAAGTAAATGTGGTAGAATGTGCTTCATATTCAGGGGAATCGTGTAATGGCAGCACAAATGATTCTGGTTCATTTAGTTGGGGTTCGAGTCCCTATTCCCCTGCTAGCGTGATCGGCGGCTTTCGGGGCGCCGGTCGGAGCGTGGAGGCGGAGTCACTGACCGCCGATTGAGACCGTGTTTTATGGGGTCTCGTCGTTTCGGAGCGCACGTTAAAAATCGCTTGCTAGGTCGTTAGGGCAGGCGATTTTTTTTATGGTTTTTTGAGAGGGGGAATGGGTTTTCTTGACCTATTCCCCCTTTTCCGAGTGAAAGGATAAAAAATGCCAGAACCAGTGAAAATGACGCCGATCATGAAGGAGATCGCCGGCGTGAAGATCGCGGACCTCGTCGGTGAGTTCGGGACGCCGCTTTATGTGTATGATGAAGCGCGGATCCTTTCCCAGCTTAAGGAGCTGGAACGGTTTGATGTCGTCCGCTACGCGCAGAAAGCGTGCAGCAATCTCGCGATCCTGCAGATCCTGCATCGTGCGGGCGCGAAGGTCGATGCGGTCAGCGCAATGGAGATCCTCCGCGCTCTGAAAGCCGGTTTCAAACCCCATCCGGAAACGGAAGATGAGATCCCGGAGATCGTCTACACCGCAGACATTTTCGACCGGGATGCGCTGGAGCTGTGTGTGAAGTACGGTATCCACGTCAACTGCGGGTCGATCGACATGATCCACCAGCTCGGAAAGGCGATGAATGCGTGTCCCGATACGGAATACCCTGTCGAGATCACCCTGCGGATCAATCCCGGTTTTGGTCATGGCCACAGCCAGAAAACGAACACGGGCGGACCCCTCTCGAAACACGGTATCTGGTACCAGGATATTCCCACTGCTCTGGCGGTTGCCGGCCGGTACGGTCTGATGATCACGGGACTGCACATCCACATTGGGTCGGGAACGGATTTTGAACACCTTGCGCAGTGCTGTTCTGCGATGAAGGATTTTGCGATGACCGTCGGAAGCTCTGTCCACACGATCAGCACCGGCGGCGGTCTGCCCACTGTCTACCGGGAGAGTGATGAGTACGTCGACATCGAGAAATACTACGCGCTTTGGGATAAAACGCGCTGTGAGATCGAGCAGATGAACCAGACGCCCATCACGCTGGAGATCGAGCCGGGACGCTATCTTGCGGCGGAAAGCGGATTCATGCTTTCGGAAGTCCGGGCGGTGAAAACGCAGGGGGGGACGGATCTTTTCTACCTTCTCGATGCCGGATTCAACACGCTGGCGCGTCCGATGCTCTACGGTTCCTATCATCCGATGGCGATCTGTCCGCTCAATGGTGATCCGGAAGAAGAACGTCCGATGGTCAATGCCGTCGTGTGCGGTCCGCTGTGTGAATCGGGAGACGTTTTTACGCAGGAAGAAGGCGGTTTCGTCGTAACGCGCGAGATGCCGAGAGCCTGGACCGGCGACGTGCTCGTCATGGGAGGAGCCGGAGCGTACGGTTTCGTTATGGGGTCGAACTACAATTCGAAACTTTACGCGGCCGAAGTCCTCATTCGCGGCGGGAAACCGGTCTGTATCCGCAAACGGCAGACGTTTGAGCAGCTCGTGGAAAACGAGATCATGCTGGAAGACTGACGTTTTTTGAAAGAGATGCGCTGATCTGCTGATTTTTGAACATGAAATTCGCGAAAAACACGAAATTCACGAAAAACGTGAAATTCACAAAATAGCAAATTAAAGAAGCGGCGCATCAAATTTACCACTGAGAGCACAGAAAGGGGCACAGAGAAACACTGATTTTAAACACGAAAAGCACAAAAAAACGCGGATCTCACGAAATGTTTTTAAAATTTTTTAAAAACAATATTCGTGTCTTTTCGCGTCTTTCGAGAAATTCGTGTCAGGACACGTTCCCTTTCTTTTCAGTGTGTTTCAGTGCCTCTTCCGCGTTTTCAGTGGTAAAACATTTCTGGATCGGTACGCACTTTTTGGAAGGAAGGACCGTTTTTTTGTTCTCTTGACAGACGGCAGATTTTTTGCTAAAATCTTTTTATGGAAACGTTTATGGTGAGCGTTTCGTTCGTTTTGTTCCTTTTGTTCCTTTTGTTTGCAGACCTGCTGAAGGAATTTCCGTCATGCCCGATCCATCCAATCCTCCACTTCCGCCGGATGTACCGGCACCTCCTCCGCTTCCTGCGGGATCCGTTTCGGAGGCTGATCCGTCTGTTTCTTCCGTCGGCGTTTCTGTGTCGAAAGGGAGAAATCTCGCAGATGTTCTTCAAGAATTCTCCCAGCAGCAGAAGATGATGAAGGAGGAACTGCAGAAGATCATCGTGGGACAGGAAGAGGTCATCGAACAGCTTTTTGCAGCCATTTTCACGCGCGGACACTGTCTTCTGGAGGGAGTTCCCGGCCTGGCGAAGACGCTGATGGTCAGTACTTTGTCGCGGATCTTGGACGTGGATTTCAAGCGCATCCAGTTCACGCCGGACCTGATGCCGTCAGACATTACCGGAACGAATGTGCTGGATGAGGACGAGAATGGACGGCGAAATTTCCGTTTTGTGGAAGGCCCGATCTTTACGAACGTACTTCTCGCGGACGAGATCAACCGAACGCCGCCGAAGACGCAGTCTGCGCTGCTTCAGGCGATGCAGGAACGGGAAGTGACGGTCGGTCAGCATACGTACGCGCTTCCGGATCCGTTTTTTACGATCGCGACGCAAAACCCGATCGAGCAGGAAGGGACTTACCCGCTCCCCGAGGCACAGCTGGACCGATTCATGTTCAACATTCGGATCGACTATCCTGCGCGTGATGAGGAGGAACGGATCCTTTCGCAGACGACGCGCCGGGAGAAAGTCGAAGTTCGGAAGATCCTTTCTGCCAAAGCGATCTCGAATATTCAGAAACTGGTGAATTCTGTGGCGGTGAGTCAGTACATCGTGAAGTACGTGACGTCGCTGGTGCGTGCGACCCGGCCGAAAGATGAATCTGCGCCGTCATTCATCCGTGACCTCGTCGATTGGGGGGCGGGACCGCGTGCGGGGCAGTTTCTCATTCAAGGAGGAAAGGCGATCGCGGCAATGGACGGACGCTTTTCCGTTTCGATCGACGACATTCGGCGTGTGGCGGTCCCGGTACTGCGGCATCGTTTGAGCGTGAATTTTCAGGCTCAGGCCGAGGGAATGACGAACGACATGATCGTTCAGCGTCTCATCGGCGCGATCCCCGCTCCACCGATCCCCAAGATGGAAAAATAGTGGAGCCTCTGCTAGGGGATCCCCCTGACGCGAATTTCAGGAAAAACACAAAAAAACACGAAAGGATCTTAAAAAATGGAGATCCTTTCGTGAAATTTATATTTTTGGGGGACCTTTTGTGTTTAAAATCAGATCCTCCGTGCTAAAATGCGCAAAACTCAGTCAAGACACGCATCGGGGTGTCCGTCGCGGATCATCTGGATCTTCTGCGGGGCGTAAATGTCCGTCACGTACGTGATCCCTTTACTGATGAGCGATTCGACCTCCATTTTGAAGCCGTGCTTGAGCATCTTTGCGATCTCTTCCTGCCATTCTTTTTTGTCTGCGAACCACGGGTAATCCGCGATCTGCTTTGCGCGCTTTCGGTCATTGTCGTTCAGGGCGATCGTAACGCTCGGCGACAGTCCGCACAGTTCGTAGTCGTCCGAACGGATCCCGATGAACCGCGCTTCCGGAACAGCCATTCGTTTGGACTCAAATGCCAGGTTGATCGACCCCTGTTTGATGACGGAGTAAATGTAGTACCCCCACGGGTCATTATCGAGCAGGCAGTAGATCGGGAGGCCAAGTTCCCGATTCAGACGGTACAGAAGGCGCCGGACTCCGCGTGACGGCTGCCCTCCGCCGTGGGTCAGGATGCAGTTGTGCTTCTTCCAGAATTTGTCTTCATTGAAGCGCTGCCAGACGGTGTCTTTTTCGACATGGAGAACGAAATCGGCCTTGCAGAGTTTCGGATCCAGCGTGATGACTTCCGGCTCGACGATCGACGGGATCCCGTAGCCGCCGGACCCCATTCGGGAACAGTCGATCCGGTCGCCGCGGTCGATGATGGTGATGTTGCCGACCATGTCGCCGCGTTTCTGTGCGTAAAGATGAAGTTCCTCGCGCAGAGTGGAGAGGATGACCTCCAGATCCTCGATGATGGGGTCGCTTTCGGACTGATCGTTGAACGTTTCTTCCTTTACGCCCTTGATCGTGTGCTTCGCCTGGTAGTACATACCACGGATGCTGAGCGTTTTACCCTGGCTGATGAGCTGGTTTGCGCCTTCCGCGATGAGAAGCGTCTGCATGAAACTGCGGGCCTGCGAGAGATTGAAGAGGGTACGCGACGTCGTTTTTTCGCCCATTTCGATGATCCGGTCCAGCTCATTGAACCAGACGTTCGAGAGTGAGCGGGAGGGGATCTGGATGAGCGGATCCTCACGTTCCTCAGCACTCATGGCAACACTGCCGGCAAGGAGTTTGATCTTTTCGACTGTGCGGATGTCTTTTTCGGTAAGTTTCGCTGCTTTTGGCGGTTTGGCGTCCATCATCATCAACGGTGACGGCTGTGGCTGGGACGAGGTTTTTGATGTGCGTTTTTTGGCCATGAGTCTGTTTTGTTTTCAGCAGAACAAAATGCGTTCGGAACGAAATCTGTTCAAAACGGGATCTGTTCAAAACGGGATCTGTTCAAAACGGGATCTGTTCAAAACGGGATCTGTTCGGCGGAAAGTTTTCTGGTTAAGGGAAATGGAAAATTTCAGGTTCATCCGGCAGCTGCGTACCAGTTTTACCACTGAAGACACTGAAAACTCACAGAGAAACACGGATCTTAACACAAAAAGCAGCAAAAAAACAGATCACGCGACCATTTTTAAATTTAAAAAAATTCATTTGCGTCTTTTCGTGTTTTTCGTGAAATTCGTGTCAGGGAACCATCCCATCCCATTCTTTTCAGTGTGTTTCTGAGCCTCTTCTGTGCTCTCAGTGGTAAGATCGGATCTGATCGGTACGCACTTTCCGGAAGAGCCAAAATTCAAATCTCGCTGCCGATTATACCATATTTCAGATTTTTTTCAAGAGCCGGGAAATTTTTTCGGAAAATTGGGCTTTTGTGCCTCCTTTTGTGCTCCAAAAAACGAAAATGCTATTGCGGGGAATGGGAAATTTTGCTAGAGTGATACGTACAGTGTTTTTTTGGAAAGCAGGAAGAAGTTCGTGCGTTTCGGACTTCGTGTTCCAGTTAGGTTGAGGAATTTCCATGGATCCTTCCGCTTCACGTTTTGTTTTGGGACGCCGTTCCCTTTGTTTTTTCCTTTTGGCGGCACTCTGCCTCACGTGTGTGACCGGATGCGGGCAGGCACTTGGGGTTTTAATACACGGATTCAAAGGCGATAATCTTGATCCTCCGTGTATGGAGATGGAAGGTAAAGTTGCTGTCATCGTCCGTCCGAGAGCATCTACGACCTACCAGTATGGGGACGTTTCCAATGAACTGGCGCGCGTTTTGAATGTGAAGATCGGATTGGGACTTAAGAATTTCAAGAAAAAGAAACGCGAGAAGATCACCCTCATTCCGCATGACCGGATCCAGGAGTACAGCGACGGAATGCACGCAGAGACCGATTTTGTTGAGATCGGAAAGGCTGTTGGGGCGGATCAGGTCGTCGCGGTGGATCTGCTCGGATACAATCATATCGCAGGGACCAACGTCTGGCAGGGACACGCAAACGTGAACGTCCAGCTCATCGACGTGAAGACCGGCGATATCGTCTACCAGCCGGATTCGCTTGCCGAGTACATTTACCCGCGAAATAACGTGGTCTCCGCGACCGACAAAAGTGAATTTGATTTCCAGCGTGAGTACATTCTGCGTCTCGGCAACTACATCAGCAAGCAGTTCGTACCCTACAGTCGGTTTGAAGTCGATTTCTGACCGAAACGGATCAACGACCCCAAACATTGCATGAAAAACGGGAGCTTCAAAAAAATCTGAAGTTCCCGTTTTTTGCGTCTTTTCCACACGCATGTCCTGCTTTTACCGCGAAAGACTGCTTAGCGGACCGGTACGTGATCCGCGGGTCCGGCGTTCTTTTTAGCCTCGGCGATCTCGTAGCTCGTGTCGCAGAGTTTCAGCATCGTCTCTAGATCCAGCTGCTCGGCACGCGTTTCCGGTTTGAGACCCATTTTGTCGAGAATGAGATCCACGTCGGCTTTTCCCAGCTGATTCTTGAAGCAGGAGATCAGCTCGCTGCGGAGGAACTTTCGGCGATGGAAGAACATTGCGCGGATGAATTCATGCCATCGGTGCAGGTCGGTAACTTTCGCACGTTTCTCCGGCCGGTATTCAAGGTGAACGATGGCAGAGTAGACCTTCGGCGGCGGGAAAAAGACTCCCGGCGGAATGATGCGCACGATCCGGACATCCGCCTGACACTGACACCAAAGGGAAAGCGCGCCGTAATCTTTCGTGTTCGGCTCTGCCATCATGCGCTCGCCGACTTCTTTCTGGATCAGGACAGTCATCGATTTCGGCGGGTCCGGCAGCGCGAGCAGGTTGGTCATGATGGGAGTCGCGACACTGTACGGCAGATTTGCCACGAGTTTCAGATCCGCATCGGGATACTGTGCCCGCAGCGCCTCGATCTGCTCCATGACGGCCGGATTCAGGCGGTTTTTGTTCTTGAGAATGTCCTGATTCAGCATCGTGACGTTTTCACACGAGAAAAGCTCTTCGCCGGCGAGCTGGAAAAGCTGGGGATCCAGTTCCACCGTCAAAACGTGACGCGCTAGCGGCGCCATCTGCACCGTCAGCCCGCCCGTTCCGGTCCCGACCTCCAGAATGATGTCCGTTGGCTGGATGTCGGCACTGCGTACTACCAGCTTCAGAAGGTTCTGGTCCATGAGGAAATTCTGTCCCAGTTTGTGCTTCGGTGAAATTCCCGCTTCCTCGAAACGGCGAAGTAAAAATTTGAGTGTCTGGTCCTGCATAAAATCTCATTTCCCGCGGGTCTGTGACCGACGGTTTTCCTTTCGTGAAAAAGTTTCTCTAACGGATGCACTCTATTTTACCATAGAATGACTTTTTTTCAAGGTCCGGTAAACAAAAAAATCAAACTTCAGGCGGAAGTGCTGTGGAAAAGCCTCCGGAATGTTTATCAGAATGATTATCGGAATGTTTGAAGGACGGTACTTGACACGAAAAGGACCGTATGCTAAAATGGAAAAGAGTTTGGACATTTTGCTGATCCCGGCCCTGTTTTCCTGCCTTCCCGCCGTGTTTTATCCCGTTTCAGGAAATTTTCATGAAAGGATCACGTGTATTTTGGTCTTTTTTTGCCCGGTTTCATGATTTTTTAATGCACACATTCAGAAAAACTTCCGCAGACTTGCGATTTTTGCGGCTTTGGCTTGGGATGTCTCTGCTTTACTTTTCGTTTTGGGCGGGCGTCTTTTTCTGGATGCCGACGCTTCAGGCACAGACTCCTTTTGCGAAATGGGAACCGGTTCGGGAACCCGGCTGCGGCGGCTGGATGACGTCCGTTCAGGTCTCGCCATTTGATGGACGGCATATCCTGGTCGGCGGCGACTTGCTTTCGATCGGACTTTCACGGGATCGCGGTGAGAGCTGGGAGCCGGTCTTCGGTTTTCTCTCGACGGAGATCGGGGACACGACGTTTCATCCGGAAAAACCGAACGTCGTGTGGGCCGGAACGATGAGTGGTCCGTATCGGAGTGAGGACGGCGGGAAGACCTGGACCGAAAAGCGCGGCGGCGAATTTCCCCCTATCGCGAAGTACTCTTACTCGGCACCGATCGAGAAAGTGCTTTTCGACCCGAATGATCCGGAGCATCTGATCGCCGTCGGAGGTTCCAGCAGGGAGTGGAGTTCTCCCGGAAAAGAAACGCTTTGGGGAGCGGTCTGGGAAAGCCGGGACGGAGGAGAAAACTGGAAGAAGCTCTCGTCCCTCGAAAAAAACATCGTGAGCGCGGTCTTTGCGTCCGGTTCGTCGGAGATCATTTTGGCTGGTGTTTCCAAAACGGGCGTTTTTCGAAGTGCAGATGGCGGGAAAACGTGGGAGCCGGCAAACTCCGGTCTGCCGCACGGGTACGTGGAACGTGTCGCGGCGCACCCGAAAGATCCGAACGTCTTTTGGGTCAGCCTGAATGCCTGCCCGCAGAAAAATGAGGACGGAACGCCTGCGAACTGTCTTCCTGGCGGGATCTTTCGCTCGGAGGACGGAGGCAGAACGTGGAAGCCGTGCCTGAATGGTCTGAAACTGCACGCGACGCCGGATCCCAATCTTTCGGCGCGATTCAAGGCATTTTGCGTCTGTCCGTCGGCTCCGAAAGTCCTCTACGCGAACGATTCCGGGTGGAACGGAGCGAGATTTTACCGCTCGGACGACGGAGGCGATTCGTGGCGGGTCATTCTGGAAGATCCGTGGAACGGCGTTCGGCGTCCTGTCAAGACGGCGTATCCAAGCGGCTACGGCGTGACGGTCTTGAGCGTGGATCCTCAAAATGAAAATGTGGTCTACGGCGCAGGAGCGGAGTTCATCCTGGCCTCCTTTGACGGCGGAGAAAACTGGACTGACCTGACGAGCATTCAGGTGAAGGACGGAACGGACTGGACGTGGAAAGGACGCGGATATTCCGGCCTCTGTTCGATCGGATCTCATTTTGACCCGTACCACGAAGGGCGGAGCCTTCTTCTCGCGATGGATGCAGGAAAGTGCTGGGAATCGAATGATTTCATGAAGACCTGGTCGTACCACGGGCAGAAACCGGGAGCTTGGGGTGGCGGGAACTGCGCGAGCTTCGCGAAGGATGGGACGGTCTACGTTACGACGGGACAGGGTGGAAATTCCGGAAATGTCCTGAAAGGCGGACTGAACCAGTCTGGACCATGGACTCCGCTGGCTGTCGAAGGAAGCGGACTGCCGGATGGAAATTCCGGCACGGCGAAGGGGATCTTCGTTTCGCCGTCCGATTCGGAAAAAGTCTGGGTCGTTTTCTGCGGGAAACTCTTTCATTCGCGGGACGGCGGCCGAAAATGGACGCTCCTGAACGAGGAAGACTCTTTCGGATGGATCGCGGCAGTGCCGGGAAAAGAGCGGACTTTTTTCGTCTCTGGAAAGAAGGGGCTCTGGATGACCCGAAACGGAAAAGACCTCACCTTCCTCGGAGGTCCCAAAAACGCAGGACGCATTTGTGCGGATCGTCGCGGACGTGTTCTGCTGGCGGCGTTCAAGGCTCCGGTTCATGAAGGCGGTCTGTGGCGTTTTGATCCGAACGCTCCGGAGGAATGCCGCTGGACGCATTTACTGAAAGATCCGGAATCGTGCGCGGTCATGCCGGCCGTGGATCCCGCAGGTCCAGAACGGATCCTGCTCGCTTCGACGGACCATCCGTACCATGACCACATTCGGTGCCAGGCGGTCCAGATCTCGCTGGATGACGGCAAAACCTGGCACGTGCTCGCCGATGGACTGCCGACGCGCCGTGCGGAATGTGTCGCGTTCGACCCATTTTTGCCGAATGAGATCGTCGTCGGAACGTCCGGCTGCGGATATTTCCGGGCGAAACTGCGTTTTCGTGAGGATGATCCGGGGAATGAGGAGTGAGCTGGAATGCGAATGAAAATGAAAGGAAGAGCGAATGAAAAGGAGGCATTTTTCGGGATCCTGATCAGAAAAAAGAGGTGCATCCGGGAACTGCGTACCAGTTGCACCGCTGAAGACACTGAAAACTCACAGAGTCACACAGAAAAGGGAACACGAAAAGCATGAAAAAATGCGGATCTCGCGAAATATTTTTAAAATGTTTTAAAATCTATTTCGTGTCTTTTTCATATTTTCCGTGAAAATTCGTGTCAGGGCGCGTCACTGCCACTTTTCCTCTTTCTTTTCAGTTTTCTTTTCAGTGTGTTTCAGTGTGTTTCAGTTTCAGTGTGTTTCAGTTTCAGTGTGTTTCAGTTTCAGTGTGTTTCAGTTTCAGTGTGTTTCAGTTTCAGTGTGTTTCAGTTTCAGTGTGTTTCAGTTTCAGTGTGTTTCAGTTTCAGTGTGTTTCAGTTTC
>JAFQOH010000175.1:0-9101 GCA_017403345.1 Thermoguttaceae bacterium | reverse complement strand
GCAGACCAGTCAAACTGCAGACCAGTCAAACTGCAGACCAGTCAAACTGCAGACCAGTCAAACTGCAGACCAGTCAAACTGCAGACCAGTCAAACTGCAGACCAGTCAAACTGCAGATCAGTCAAACTGCAGATCAGTCAAACTGCAGACCAGTCAAACTGCAGACCAGTCAAACTGCAGATCAGTCAAACAGACCGCTGGATAAGCATTTTGCCGTTCGGCGCAATTCGGAGCACAGCTTCTCTCGTCGGTTTCCAATTTTAGCAAAATGCACTCCAAATGTAAAGGGGGAGGAGGATCAGAAAATCCAAAATGGCGAAAAATCACAAAAATTCACAAAAAATCCCTAAATTTTACAAAAATAGCCCCAAACTGCCTTAAAAAACTTTCGGCCCTCCTTTTCTGAGCTTCCCGTATGTGGTATGATAGAAAAGCAGAATGGTCATCCATTCTGCAGATCCGGCCAAAAACTGGATCACGACCCGACCCGTTTTAAAATCTGAAGATCCCTCAAACTAGAAAATCAGAAAATTGGAAAAACCATGACACAAACGAAAATGAAACTAAATCGACGTCAATTTGCGAAATTGACCTTCGCCGCCGGTGCGCTTGCCTCCGCGCTTCCCGCCCCCGCGCTTCTTGCTGAAACGAACGTAAACGAAAAGATCCACATGGGAGGCATTGGGATCGGATGGCGCGGCGGTGATCACCTGAACGCATTCAACGGAATGGACGATGTGCGTCTAACGGCATTCGCGGATCCGGATGAAGCCCGTCTTCTCGCAGCAAGATCCCGAGTCAAGGATGCTGCAACGTACCGCGACATGCGCAAGATCTTCGACGACCCGTCGATCGATGCCGTCTACGTTGCGACGTGCAATCACTGGCATTGCCTGGCAAGTATCTGGGCAATGCAGGCCGGGAAGCACGTTTACGTCGAGAAACCGCTTTCTCATTCCCAGTGGGAAGGTGACCAAGTCGTGAAGGCCGCGCGCAAGTACGATCGCATCTGCCAGGTCGGCACCCAGCAGAGAAGCGATCCGATGCAGGCCGAGATCAAGAAATTCCTCCACGAGGAAAAGGGACTCGGCGAGATCCTTTCCTGCGCAGTCAACCGCTACGGCATCCGCCGCACGATCGGGAAACGCAACACGCCGCTGCCGATCCCGGAAGGCGTCGACTACGATCTCTGGCTCGGTCCGGCACAGGATGAGCCGCTTTACCGCGAGCAGTTCCACTACGATTGGCACTGGGACTGGAACACCGGTTCCGGAGAAATGGGAAACTGGGGTGTTCACGTGCTCGACGACGCCATCAACAATGTGCTGCTTGACAAGGTCGCCTACCCGAAAGCGGTCCTCGGCGGCGGTGCGCGTGTTACGTACAACGACGCCGGTGAAACGCCGAACGTGCACTTCGTCTGGTTCGACACGGGATCGATTCCGATGGTCATTGGACTCTCCAACATCCCGATGGGGCCGAGATCCAAATCTGCCGGCAAGTTCACCGGACCGGGAAGCGGATACTGCGTCTACTGTGAGGGCGGAATGTTCTGGGGGCAGCGCGGTTCCGGAAAAGCGATCGACGCGAATGGAAAAGTCATCCGCGAGTTCAAGGGAAACATGGGCGGCGGGCATCAGCGCAATTTCATCGACGCGGTCAAAGCGCATGATCCGTCGATCCAGAAGGCGGAAGTCGAACTGGCCAATCAGGTGACGGCATGGTGCAATTTCGCGAACATCGCCTTCCGTGTCGGGAAACCGTACCAGCAGAAAAACGCGGAAGTCCTCTTCGGCAAGACGCGAGGACGCTGGGAAGAACTTCTGGCAAACACGTCGGAACTGCTGGCCGCGAATGACCTGACGCTCGAAAATTCCGGTTTCGCGTTGAGCGGAATACTGAACTACGACGAAAAGACCGGACGTTTCTCAGGAGAAGGAGCGGACGAAGCCAATGCGCTTCTGAAACGCGAGTACCGTAAAGGCTACGCAGTCCCGGAAACTGTCTGACCTTTCGAGTGCGCGTTTTTTACGCATGATTTTCCAACGGGGAGAGGGGGCATGGACCGTCTCTCCCCTTTTTCAGATTTTCCCGTGACGGTACGTTTTACCGTCTCTTCCGTCTCCCTCCTCCCGCCAACCCTCAGGAGCCTTGAATCATGAAATCGTTCCTCACCACCCCCATATTCCTCACTTTCCTAAGCCTTACCCTGCCTTTTTTTCTTTTCCCAAGTCTCCAGACCGAGACCCGCGCAGAAGAGACCGTCCTCTACTCCTGGGATTTTGAAACTCCCGGCGACCTAGAGGGGTGGCGTTCCGGCGGAGGTCTGGAAAAGCTGCGCATCGAAAACGGAGCTCTGAAAGGGACGTACGTCAGCCGAGATCCGATACTTTTCCTTCCTCCCGTCGATTTTGCAGTACGGCCCGGTCTGGTCGTGGACGTCCGCATGAAAGCCGATCTTGAGACGCAGGGAGAACTTTACTTCACGAACACGACGGAAGGTCCTTACGGCGGTTTCTCCGGCTCCAAAATGACGAAATGGCACATCGCAAAAGGAAATGCGTACCGGACTGTCCGGATCCACCCCAGCTGGATCTCCGAGAAAAAAATCATCCAGCTGCGTCTGGATCCCGGCTCCGCTCCGCAGGAAATGTGGGGAAAGACCAGCTTCGCGATCGATTCCGTAAAGATCATCGACCTGAATTTCGAGAAGATCCAGCCCGTTTCCGGAATCTGGGACTTCACGGACGCCAATGTAGACATTTCCCAGTGGAGTTCCGCGGGTTCCGCCATCACTAAACCGGGAAATGGAGGCTGGGAACTGCGTTTTCATCCCGACGATCCGGGGATCCGTACTCCACAGCTCCGTTCTGTTCCCATGCGGATCGAAGACGGCGTCTCGAAATGCTGGTGCACGATCGAAATGAGTGCCGAGGGACCCGGAATGGCGGCATCGCTGACACTCACGTGCGAAGAGCTTTCCGAGCCGCTCGAGGTTTCATTTGCACTCCAGCCGGATGGGAAAACGCACCTCTATAATCTGCTCATCGTGCACCCGAAATTCGACCCATCAAAAGTCTTTCAGGCCATTCTCTCCATGACCGACCCACAGACTCGCGCAGTCGTCCGGTCCATCCGATTCACCAGTTCACCGCAGGGGCCGGCTCAGATCCAGCTCGGCGAGGGGGGCGGACTCACCGACGCGCTCTGCCGGGCGGGACGGCCCGTTCCGTTTGAGTTCCGGATCACAAATTCCGGAGGAGAGACAGCCGAAAACCTCACGCTCACCGGCATTCAGCTCCCTGATGGCGTCTCTCTCGTCAGCGGAAACGTTTCGGATGCCATTCCGCAAACCGTTCTGGAGCCGTTTGATTCCGCAGTCTGCTCGCTGAAACTTCAAGCAGAAAAAGCCGTCTGCGGGAACGCCGTCGTGCAGATACGGTACCGAAACGCTCCGGAAGCGCAGACCGTCACGGAAAAATTCACGTTTCCGCTGGAATTCCTTCCGTCTTTGAACCTTCCGCGGGCGGACTACGTTCCGAAGCCAAGACCGCTCAAGAGCGAGTACGAGATCGGTGCGCTTTACTTTCCCGGCTGGGGATCGCCGGCTGCCTGGGAGCGCATTTTCCCAGTCGCGCCGATACGGAAACCTGTCCTAGGCTGGTACGATGAAGCAGACCCCGAGTGTATCGACTGGCAGATCAAATGGGCGGTCGAAAACGGGATCAGTTACTTCCTCGTCGACTGGTACTGGAACCGCGGAAATCAGCATCTGGACCACTGGGTGAAGGGATTTCAGAAAGCACGTTACCGCTCGTACCTCAAATGGGCGATGATGTGGGCGAATCACAATGGACCGGGGAGCCACAGTGAGGAAGATCAGGCCGAGGTTACGAGATTCTGGATCGAGAACTACTTCCGTACGCCGGAATACTACCGGATCGACGGGAAGCCGGTCGTCATGATCTGGAGTCCAGACGGAATGGACCGCGATGTGCGGGAGATCTACCGGGAAAAAGGCGTTGAACTGAAAAAGGGCGAGGGGGTGAAGAAGCTCCTTGACCTTAGCCGAGAAATGGCGCGGGACGCCGGATTTCCGGGCATTTACTTCATCGCGATGAAGTGGCCGGAAGCCTCAACGAGCCCCGGCGACATCCAGTGGCTCGCCGATGCCGGTTTCGACATGACGTCGCTCTACCACTACATGCACCACGGCGGGCTGGCATCCGACCCAAAGTTTTTCAGTTTCGACTGCTGCGTCGAGTCGATCCTCCCCTACTGGGAAGCGCGTCAGGAGACCGGCATTCTTCCATTTCTCCCGAATCTCTCGACCGGCTGGGATCCGCGTCCATGGCACGGTCTGAAACAGACGGTCATCTACGGACGGACGGCTGACAAATTCCGCAAAATCTGCGAGAAATGCCGTGAATTCACCCAGCGTACCGGGCAGCGCAACATCGTGCTTGCGCCGCTGAACGAGTGGGGGGAAGGGTCCTATGCCGAGCCAAACAAAGAATTCGGTTTCGAAATGTACGAAGCCGTCCGCGAAACGTTCTGCGAGAGACCGTCGGAAGGCTGGCCTCCAAATTACACGCCGTCGGACGTGGGATTGGGACCTTACGATTTTGATTTTCGCCGTCCGGACACGCAAGCCGCAATGAACGCGGATTTCGACGATGCGGACGCGCCGCGGATCTGGAACGCGATGATGGGGATCAGCACTCCGGAATGTGCTGACGGAAAATTCACGTTCCTGACCAAAACCCGTGACCCGGCGATCCAGGCCCGTTTTGAAAATCTGCTCTCCAAACGGTGTTCGCGAGTCGTCGTCCGGATGAAGCTCACGCCGAAAGAAGGTGAAAATGCACCCCAAACCGACCGGGCGCAGCTTTTCTGGGGAACGGCAAACATTCCGCAGTCGGAGGCAACGAGTCTCATCTGTCCGATCGTCCTTGACGGGAAATTTCGCGAGTACGTTTTCGCTGTGGGGGAGTCTAAAGCCTGGCAAGGAGTGATCGAGTCGCTCCGATTCGATCCGTGCAGCACGAAAGACGTAAAAGTCGAGATCGACTTCATTCGTCTGGAAAAATAGACAAACGGAAAGCTGATTTCAAAAAAACTATTCAAAATCCTGCAAAACGGGAGATTCCGCAGATTCGGAATTTCCCGTTTTTTTCACAGAAACGCAAGTTTTCTCAAAAAAATTCTTAGAAAATTACAGAATTTTTGAGATTTTGTCCAAAAAATTTCTTGCATTTAAAGAATACTGGAGTACAATAAAAGTCATGTAATTAGTGAAATGTCGTGCAAAGTGCCCTTGCCGAAAAAACTTTCAGGTAAAAAATCGAGAGTACCCATGAAGAAAACACACAAACTGATCGGTTTCCTGTCCACGGCCGCCATTATGGGAGGCATGGTCTCCCCATTGCTTCTTGATGCTGCGGAATTTACTGCGTTTGTAGAAAATACGGCCGCGCAGAAACAGATCCAGGATCTCTCCATGTACCAGCTCATCCTTTCGAAAGAAAGCCTCCCTGACTACGGCAGCACCTCCGTAGGTTCAACAGGCTGGTACGACTACGCAAATACGATGTCCATCCGAAACGGCTTCTCCGGCGCGATCTGGTACATGCAGACTGAAAACACTGCCGGAAACACCGAGTGGGCACTCATTGACGCTCCGAATTACTCCGGGACCGATGCGAACTCCATCTACAAACTGGGAATTGCCCGTTCCGGAAACGCAAACGATGTCGTGAACATGGCCGTCACCGGCACGAACTTCTACACGTCGTACGACACAGCCCTCATGCCGATTTTTAACGGCGTGACGGCGGATGCGGACGGTGTGAAGGCGATCCAGAATTCCACCCTTCTGATCGAATCCTGGCCCTTCAATTTCGGATCCGGCACAAAAGGTTCCGTTCTTGACCAGGACGGCAACACCGTCACTTTGAATGGTGGAAGCGGCAGTGACTACGACTGGAACGACACCCCGCAGACTGGCGGCGACCACGGCAGTTTCCAGCTTCACATCTACGATGCCGCAAACAGTACCGGACAGACTGTTATCGGAATGGGCCGAATGTACCGCCAGAACGAAACGTTCTGCGTCGGGATCGGCAACTCCAATTCCGGAAACTCTAAGGACTGGACGATGGCGAATCCGACTTCTGTCTCCGGATCCCGTGTTTTCCAAGCACTCGTCAAGCCGAACTATATCGCGACGGACCGCATTTTCAACGCCGCCTCGACCGGTTCCAACTGGACGTCTGCGGACGCATGGCTCGGTGCGGACGGGAACACCGCCTCCACTCCGACGACGGACAATGACGTCTTCATCAACTATGGAAACCTCGTCATTTCCTCGACCGTTTCGGCAAACATGATGGACATTTCCTCCCTCGGCAGCGTGACCGTCACCGAAAATGGAAATCTCTCCGTTCCCGGCGTTAAGTACAAAGACGGCACTGAGACGAATCCCCGTATCAGCGGCAATTTCACATCCTCTGGAACCGTCTTCATTCAGGACCATATCCAGGTTTACGACAACGCGTCCGTCAATTTCCTCGGCGGAACGTTCAGTACGAACGGAGAGCTTCGTCTTGCCCACGATGCCGCGAATACAGTTACGGCCAACTTTGAAAACACGAACGTCACGAAAGCAAACATTTCCGTCGGACATTACGGAACGGCCTCGATGACGGCAAGCAATTCCGCATTTAATGGTACGCTCTATGTCGGAAACGCCGGTTCGGGAACCCTGGATTTCCACAATTCGACCCTGAATGGAAACGTTGCCATTGCTAACAATGACAATTCCATTGGTACGATGACCGTCACAGGTGCCGACACCATGATCACCAGCAGCAATTTCAACGTCGGTTATAAAGGAAACGGCACGCTTAATTTCTACGACGGCACGATCAAGACGACTGATTATTTCTGCATCGGAAACAACCAGTCCTATGCCGAAGGCACCGTCAACCAGTACGGCGGACTGATCGAGTCGGTGTGGGTCCCGCTCGGACACTACGGCAAGGGGACGTGGAACATGTACGGCGGAAAGCTGCTCGCGACGAACACCGGCGCGATGGATTCTGCCAATTCCACCAACCACGGTCTCCAGATCGGCGACCGCGCCACCTCAAACATCACGTTTAATCTCTACGACGGTACGGTGGAATCAAAGGGCCAGATGCACGTCGGGCGTGTCGGAAAAGGCGTTTTGAACCAGTCCGGCGGTCAGGTCGTTACGGGCAGTAACCTCATTTTCGGGCACATCGCAGGCGGTGACGGAACATGGAACATGACCGGCGGTACTGCAAATATCGGTGCGCTCCTCACGATCGGATACCGCGGCACTGGTACAGCGACCATCTCCGGCGACGCGCAGGTCGCCACAAAAGATGTAATTTACGTAGGATACGACAATACCGGATCACTCACAATTTCCGACAACGCGAGCATCACGTCCAATGGTAAAAGTGTTGTTATTGCCGAAAACAATACAGGAACCCTCACGATGACCGGCGGAAAGCTCAGCAACCACCAGGACCTGATCATCGCACAGAGGAACGGAAGTAAAGGGTACGCTTACATTTCCGGCGATGCCCAGATCCAGACCAACTCCTACATTTACGTCGGTACGTTCAGTGGGAGCGAAGGCCTCATGGACATTTCCGGAAACGCAGACATCAAAGTCAACGGTCAATTCCGAATCGGACACCAGGCGGGCTCTGTCGGAACGGTCAACATCGGCGGGAATGCGAAAGTAACTGTTGGAAATACCTTCTACGTCAGTAAAGACAGCACGGGAACGCTAAACCAAACGGGCGGAAGCATTACTGCGAGGACTCTGGCCGTCGGTGATAACGGGACCGGAACCTACAATATCTACGGCGGATCTGTCTCGACGCAGGAATGGCTCCTCGCCGGTTTCAACAACGGTACCGGAGTCATCAATCAGTACGGCGGAAACGTGAACGCGAACTGGCTCACGCTCGGCTGGGAAGTGGCCGCCTCCAACGGCACCTACAATATGTACGGCGGAACGCTCACCGCGAATGGCGTCGGCAATCCGGCCATCATTGCCCGTAGCGGCGTCGGAACGTTCAATCTCTACGATGGAGACGTCACGCTGAAAACAGCAACCAGTACGAATCAGGGCGACGCAAATAAAGACAAATTCGTTGGTTACTCTCTCAAGATCGGCGCGTACGACGGTGCCGTGGCGCAGATGAATATTCACGCAGCCGACATCTCGGCAGGCGGTAAAGTTTCCATGAACGCCAAGTCGGAATTAAATTTCGAAACGAGCGTCAAGGGTCTCGGAACGCTGACCGTCGAAGGCGCATTTGAGCAGAACGGCGGGAAGGTTTCCGTCGCGCATAACGACGCGATCTCTTTCACCGACGATTACTCGCTTGAAAACGGCAAAGACATCATGACCGTCGGCGGAAAAACGGCCGTGACCGTCACGAATGACTCCGCAAACATCCTCGAAACTGCCTACGACACCGCGACGGGCAAGCTGAACGTCCAGTTCAAGGACGACGCTAACCGTGGTTCCATCGGCGGAAATTCCGAGCTTTCCTTCGCGCCGACGATGGCAGGCTGGGTCGAACTGGAAGATTTCAACACCTCGAATCCGTTTATCCTTGAGCTTCTTCTCGACACCAACGGCATGGAGATCGACGCGTTCGTGGACATCCTCAACGCGGAGCTGAATCCGTCGGAAGAAGAACTCTGGGTCGTGGCGGAAGCCTCCGGTCTGAATTCCGTCAAAATGGAATTCGCGCCGAATGAACTCGTCGGCATGGACGTCCTCTCGTGGGACTTCAGCAGCACGGACCTCTACGGAGCCAATGGTGTCGCAGTCATCGGTCTTGACGGCAATGAAGTCCCTGAACCCTCCGCGTGGATCCTCCTTGCGCTCGGATGCGGTCTCCTCGCCTGGACGCGGAACCGGAAAAAAGCATAAAATTCAAACAAAACAAAGCCAAATAAACAACTAATAAAAATTTTAAGGTATCGATCATGAAAAAAGTTTCCAAATCCATCCTGACCGCAGCGATCCTGGCCGGTTTGACTGTTCCGTC
>JAFQOH010000174.1:0-17280 GCA_017403345.1 Thermoguttaceae bacterium | reverse complement strand
TGCAGTTTTCGCGGTTTTGCAGTTTTCGCGGTTTTGCAGTTTTCGCGGTTTTGCAGTTTTCGCGGTTTTGCAGTTTCCGCAGTTTTGCAGTTTCCGCAGTTTTGCAGTTTCCGCAGTTTCCGCAGTTTTCGTGTTCCCTTTCTGCGAGATCGAGTGCCTCCTGTGGTTGAATAGATCAAGAGAAATTTGTATCCGGGCCTTCCGGTTTCCATTCCCATCCCTTTTTTCAAGAAATGGAGAATCGTTTAGATGACGAAAACTTCATCCTTCGCGTCTTTCACGGCGCGTACGCTGACTGTTTTTCTGGCCTTTTTTGCTATTGGACTGACGCTGACGCTGACGTCCGGATGCGGCCGATCCAAACCCGTTCTTTATTTTTACACTTGGGAAGACTACATTGATCCGCAGGTAGTCGCCGATTTTGAAAAGCAGTTCAATTGCACGGTCCACCTCGACACGTTTGAGAGCAATGAGGACATGCTTACGAAGATCCGTACCGGCAGTGTTCCGTACGACGTGATCCTTCCGACGACCTACACGGTGGAGATCATGCGTGACGAACAGCTGATCCAGAAACTGGATCCGTCTCTGCTCCCGAATGTCCATCAGTATGCAGACAAAGACCTTGCCGCCAAAAATGGTGACGCCAATTTTGAATACTGCGTTCCGTACTACGGCGGGATCACCGGCCTTGGCGTTCTGGTCGATCAGTGCGATCCTCTTCCGGATTCCTGGACCGTTTACGGCGGCGAAAATGAAAAGTACGTCAAACGGATCGCTTTGCTGGACGATATGCGTGAAACGATCGGCGCAGCCCTCATTACGCTTGGCTACGACATCAACACGACAGACGATGCTCAGCTGGAAGAGGCGAAAAAACTCGTCATCCAATGGCGCGCCAATATCGCCAAATTCGGAGTGGACGACATCAAGCAGGACCTGAATTCCGGTGCGAACTACATCATTCACGGCTACGGCGGAGACATCATGCAGATGACGGCCGATGACCCGAACATTCGATTCGTGATCCCGAAAGAAGGCGCGATCATCTGCATCGATAATTTCGTCATTCCGGCCAATGCGAACGATCCGAAGCTCGCACACCAGTTCATCAATTTCATGTGCGATCCGAAAAATGCCGGAAGAAACATGGACTACACAAAATACGAGGTCCCGATCGCAGGTGCGGCAGATGCCGTTTCGGAAGAAACGCGTGCGATCCCCGGTTTCATCGTTCCGGAGGAGACCCGCGCCAAGCTCCAGGTCACCCGCAATTTGGATGAGGAAGGCGTGAAGAAATTCACGAAGATTTGGGACGAGATCAAGGCGGCAAACTGACCGTCGCGAAGAAGTTTCCGTAAAAAGAAAAGGTTCATTCTGCAGACTCTCGCGTGAAAGCCTGCGGAATGAAGATCCCAACAGAGCAGAGAAAGGAGGTCAGGCATGATTTCGGGCTACGTATTCGAGAATGGAAAACTCGTTGAAGCAGACGATCAAATGTCCGCGCCGGTCCTGTTCTGCTCTGAGCCGGATCAGATTGAAAAAATGTTCATCCAGACGGAGTTCAATCTTGGCCAGCACACCATGACCTCCATGCTGGACGCGGGCGAGCTTCCGCGTATTGAAAGCCGCGGCGGCGACAAGATCGTCATCATCTGTAAGCATCCCCTGCCCGTCACGGTCTCCGAGAAAAACATCGAATTCCACGTCATTTCACTGGGGGCCGTCATTTACGGTGACCGGCTTCTTTTCATCTGTGACGAAAAGATCCCGATGAAGACCCTTTTCACGCCGATGCACATGGAGAACATTCGCGACGTGCTTCTGAATATGCTTCACCGCACGACGCTTCACTTCCACGAACATCTGCGCGGGATCAGTCTCGGCATGGATCAAAAGGAGGAAGAGGTCATCGAAACGGCCTCGACGGAACTGTTGATGGAGCTTTTCTCGGTCGCCAAGCACATGACATACTATGTGAGCGCACTGAATGGGAACCACTCGCTCATCGAGCGCATTTACCAGAAGACAGAGACTTTGGGATTCAATGAGCAGCAGAAAGAGATCCTGGACGACATTCGGCTTGACAGTGCACAGTGCTGCCAGGCGGCACAGATCACGACGAGCATCATGACGAAAATGACGGACGCACGCATCGCGCTGATGGGAAATAATGTGAGCGTTTTGATGAAGCGTCTGACGCTCATTTCACTTGGCATGATGCCGCTGAATCTCATCGCGGGGATCGGCGGAATGTCTGAATTTACGGCATTCTCTGAAAATTACCTTCACCTTCCCATGGGGACTGCCTACCTCGTTCTTTTTGCATTTCTCGGAATCGTAAGCTGCGTAACTTTCAAGATCCTCCAGAAAATGCGTCTTCTTTGAGGCTGCCGTTTTGTAATTGGCTTCATCGGCATTACGCATTCGGCACAGCCTTGGGGAAGGGAGGGCTGGTATCTCGCCTCCCTTCAAAAGGCTGCGGCAAACTACTGCACGCGGAGTTTCAGGCGGGTCTTTTGCTGCGTCAGCGTGAGCGACGGGATGGAAAGGAGTCCGCGTGGATCGGTTTTTACCGTTCCGCACTGCGTTCCATACTCCCAGCGGACCATCTGATCCGGCTGAAGTTTCAGACTTTGGAGACGCCGAAGCGTGACGTCTGCCGTCGTACTTTGGGGGACGGTGAAGAATTTGGAGTTGAGTTCTTCATTGGAAACGAGCCAGAGATCCATTTCGGATCCGCGTGGTAGATCCGTGACGTTTTCCCATCGGAACCAGGCGTTGACCTGTCCGGGAGTCGTGCACTTTTCCCGTTCCGGCCACGGGACCGGGTCGTCGCACTGCGCGTTCGTGAAGACCGGGTAAGCTGCGTTTTTTCGGATGGAGAGCCAGTCGAAGGACTCGATCAGGTCGTTTACTTCGCAGATCTTTTCTGTATTATTCGCGTGTCCGAACGTTCCCCAGTAGGCGATGAGCGGGTAGCGGTGACGTTTCATTCCGGAGAAGAGCAATTCATGTCCGTTGGACCAGCTGTCGTTTGTGCCGGAGTAATCGATGCAGACTGGCGGTTCCGGGATGAGGCCGGCGGGGACGGCATCGGGCGGGAGTTCCTTTCCGTCGGCGTCGATGAATCCCATTCGGTGAGCGGCGTGCAGAGCTCCAGCGGGAACGTTCGCTTTGACTGCCGCAAAAATATCGCCGTGACGCAGACCGATCCCCAGCGTGCCGCTTCCTCCCATGGAGTTGCCGCACAGGTAGACGCGGTCCGGGTCGATCTGGTATTTCGCGATGGTCCATTTGACCGTGTCGATGATCCGTTTTTCGCACGGAGTCAGTTCAAGGCCGGCTTTCGCTCGGTTCGCATCATTGACGGTCTCATGAGCGGCCAGGCCGCCCCACCACCAATCGATCCGGTTGGCGGCACAGTCCACATAGAGTGCGAAGAAACTTTCCGGCGCATGGTAAATATCGTGGTTTCCTTTTGTTTTCGTGCATTCCAGGCACGTCTGGACGCTGTGTCCGGCCGAATGAAGGACGACGTAAAGCGGGAGGCCCGCACGTTTCCCTGTTTTGGGGTGAAGGACCGCGAACGTGTCGTGCTGAGCGGGATCCGCGGCATTCCATTCCGGTCGGGATCCGTGCGTGAACCATTCCAGCGTGCGTTCGGTAAAGAGCTCCGTTTTGGCAAGAACGGGAGACCAAACACTTTCAGACGCAAGCTCTTGCGCGGCTCTCTGTGCGGTACTCTGTGCGGTACTCTGTGCGCCGGTCTGCGCTGTGCCGGAAACGAAATGCGGCCGGAGGGCGTGAGCCAGTGCGGCGGTGGAGGAAAATAGGATCGTCTGGTGGAATTGACGGCGATGCATACGGAACTCCTTTAAAAGAAGGATGGCAGGACATACTTGTGGGACAAAATGACGGTCTTTCACTTTTTTTTGAAACATTCCGTCAGCCGGAAGTTCGAAACGGCGCCCTGGGCGCTGGAAAGACCTTTCCACTGTTTCAGTTTAGCACGATTTCGATGAAATGTAAAGACTCTGGCCTGCAAAAAAACTTTTTTTAAGGAAATTTTTCCTCAGGATCAGACATTTTGCTCTTCCTGTCAGCCGGCATTTTGTGTATAATGCGCATATTCGGAAGATGATTCTGAAAATTTTTCAAAAGTCGGGCGCGATCCCGCTTTTTTCAGCTTGCAGTTTCTGAATTCCGTGTATACTGTGGAAATTGAAACTGAACTTGGGCTGGAAGGATGCCTGCATGACGTCGGTGCCGCAGATGGTGCGCGTCTCTTGCGGGAAATATTCAGCAGGTGACTGCGGCAAAAGTGTTTTGCCCGCGAAACGAAGATCCAATCCGTACGGAGAATCCAATGGTTAATTTCGAGAAGACGCCTCAGGATAAACTGAATGAAGAATCCACGTTTTACGATCCCGAAGAAGGCGTGGAGTACGAGTACGTCGAGGAGGAAGAGGTCTCCGGGGACGGCGTGGAGTATGAGTACGTCGAAGAGGAAGAGGTTCCTGAAGACGGCGTGGAATACGAATACGTCGAAGAGGAAGAGGTTCCCGAGGACGGCGTGGAATACGAATACGTCGAAGAGGAAGAGGTTCCCGAGGACGGCGTGGAGTACGAGTACGTCGAAGAAGAGGTTCCCGAGGACGGCGTGGAGTACGAGTACGTCGAAGAAGAGGTTTCTGAGGACGGCGTGGAGTACGAGTACGTCGATGGTGAGGAACTTCCGGACGGAATGGCATCGGATGGCGAAGCGTACGCGGCAGACGGTCTTGCGGAGGAAGCAGAACGTGCCGGTCTGGACGACGAGGCATTCGGTGACGTGAGCGGTGACGGTGAAGACAGTGAAGATGGTAAAGACGCTGAGGACGGCGAGGCCGGAGAGGAAGGCGAGAAACCGCGTTCCTTCTTTGGCCGTCTTACGGAAGCGACTCCATACGAGGTCATGATCGGGCTTGCGTTCTTGTTCATTATGATCGGGATCCTGCTCATGCTCATGGAATGGATGCGTTACGAGATGATCTCTTACCCGAATTACACAAAATAGCCAACCGATCCGATGGTGAAACGAGCTGGATGTGAGGCTCTGTGTGTTCGGATGCGGTCTGGATGTATGGAGTGACGGATCAAAAGCGGAGCATGCCGAACAGCGGCGGACTCCGTTTTTTTTTGTATGCTGTAGATCAGGAGGAACTGAAAGTGCTTTCAGACGTCTTTTTGAAGAATGTGGAATCGTGGACGGAGCATTTTGCGTACCGTTTTCCGATGCAGTTTGGCGGGCGTGTCGTGTCGGACGTGACGATTTTGAACGTCAAAGCGGAAGTCGAGTCACGTTCCGGCCAGCGCGGAACGGGGTACGGTGCTATGACGATGGGAAACGCTTGGGCATGGATCTCGCAGACGCTGGGAAATGAGCAGACGCTGGACTGCATGATCGCGCTGGGAAAGAAACTGTGCGGGATCGCGTCGGAGTATCGTGAGGCTGGGCATCCGATGGAGATCTGCCGTGCGTTGGCGCAGTCGTATGACTCGGCCGCGCAGTCCGTCATGGAGGAAAAGGGGTTGACGGCACTTGACCGGTTTCCGAAACTTGCGCAGATGGTGTCGGCCAGTCCCCTTGAGGCTGCGATTTTTGACGCATACGGGAAAATGCTGGGCCGCGATTCTTTCCAGCTTCTTTCGGGTGAATTCATGAATTTCGATCTTTCGTACTACCTGAACGACGATTTTCGCGGTGAGTTCCTGGATCAGTACGTCCTTGCGAAGCCGAAAAAATCACTTTCGCTCTATCATTCGGTCGGCGGAATGGATCCGTTGACGGACGCGGACCTTACGGAGCGGGTCGGTGACGGACTTCCTGAAACGCTGGCCGAGTGGATCCAGACGGATGGGCTGACGCACCTGAAGATCAAGCTCAACGGAAGTGATTTGGACTGGGACGTTGACCGAATGGCCTCGATCGAATCGGTGACTGCGGATGTGCAGGAGAAACGCGGATGCACACAGTGGGCCTACTCAGCAGACTTCAACGAAAAGTGCCCGAACGAGGAGTACGTTTTTGAGTGGCTGCGCAGGGTCGAAGAACGTGCTCCGCGCGCAGTTGGACGGCTGCAGTATGTCGAGCAGCCGACGTGCAGAGATCTGAAACGGGAACCGATCATCGAAATGTTTCGCGTCGCGCAGATCCGTCCGGTAGTCATCGATGAATCGCTCACGGATTTCGAGGCGTTCCTTTTGAGCCGAAGCCGCGGATACTCCGGAGTCGCGCTTAAAGCCTGCAAGGGACACCATGAAGCACTCCTGATGGCCGCCGCCGCGCAGAAGTACGGAATGTTTCTCTGCGTACAGGACCTCACCTGTCCCGGAGCCGCATTCCTCCACAGTGCCTCGCTTGCCGCGCACATTCCGACCGTCGAGGCGATCGAAGGAAACGGACGGCAGTACTGTCCCTCTGCCAGTGCGGCACTCGCTCCGAAATATCCGAACCTCTTCAAGGTACATGACGGCCGGATCCGGACCGATGTGCTAAACGGCCCCGGACTCGGATTTTGCGCGTTTGAATGAGTTTTTTGCAGCTCTTCCGCGGCGGAATTTAGCTCTTCCGCGGTGGAATTTAGCTCTTCCGCGGCGGATTGGTACTCAGCTGCCGGATGGATCAAAAAAAGTCCGACTGTCTTACGACGAAATCGGACTTTCCCCCCCCTGGGGTATACTGTGGATGAGGAAATGCTTCCGTCACCCGTATGATGCAGGAATCGGCATCGCGCAGTCATTTCTTGAGTCATTTTGTGACTTTCTCGTGTATTTTCGATAAAAATTTATTTTTTCTTGAAATTTTAGTAAAATCTGCCCAAAAAAATTTTTCTCACCCTGTTCAAAACTTAAGAATGTGGTATAATCAGAGTATCGTTTTCGTTTTGATTCGAACCTTACCTTAAAATCAAACCATTCAGAGGCACAGAATGTACGATCTGAAACCTACGAAAGACTTTTTCATCGGGCTGGATTCCGATGGGTGCATTTTTGATACGATGGAACTGAAGCAAAAAGAATGCTTCACGCCGAATACGATCAAGTATTTTGGGCTTCAGGGCGTCAGCAAATACGCTCGAGAGGCGTGCGATTTCGTGAATCTCTACAGTCAGAGCCGCGGGATCAATCGTTTCCCAGCCCTCGTTGAAGAACTGGAATGGACCGCCTCCCGTCCGGAAGTCGTAGCCCGCGGGATCAAGATCTCCGTCCCGCAGGCGCTGAAGGACTGGATCGCACGGGAATCCAAGCTTGGGAATCCGGCTCTCATCGAAGAAGTGAAGCGCAATCCCTCTCCCGAAATGGAAAACGTTCTGGCCTGGTCGCTCGCAGTGAATGAAACGGTGACGAACATGGTCTATGGAGTCCCGCCGTTCCCTTACGTGCGTGAATGCCTTCAGAAAATGCAGGCCAAAGCCGACACGCTCGTCGTGAGTCAGACTCCGAATGAAGCTCTCGTGCGCGAATGGCGCGAACACGACATCGATCAGTACGTCACGGAGATCTGCGGTCAGGAATTCGGTACGAAGGCGGAAGTACTTTCCAACGCTGCCAAATACGCGGAAAACCACGTCCTGATGGTCGGCGATGCCCCCGGCGACTACAAAGCCGCGAAAGCGAACGGTACACTCTTTTACCCGATCAATCCCGGTGCGGAAGAAGCGAGCTGGAAGCGTCTTTACGAAGAAGCTCTCGACAAATTCTTTAACGGCACGTTCGCCGGCGAGTACCAGCAGATGCTGCTCGACGAGTTCAATACGTACCTGCCGATCGATCCTCCGTGGAAGAAGTAGAGCGCCGCTCAACGGAATACCGCTGAAAAGAAAAGGATCTCTGACGCGAATTTTTCGGAAAACACGGAAGAGCACGAAATGAATTTAAAATATTTTTAAAATATTTTTAAATTCCATTTTGTGTCTTTCGCGTTTTTTCATACTTTTCGTGTCCCCCTTTTTGTGTGTTTCAGGGCGTTCTCTGTGTCTTCTGTGATGAAACTGATGCGCAGTTGCCGGATGGCCCCTTTTTTCCCACAGAAACTGGGTAGTCAGTAAATTCCCGCCAAACCGCCAAAGGTCTAATCATGAGATCTACGATCTGCCATTTCTTCTTTTTCCAGTTCCTGTTTTTTTTCGTTTTCACGCCGTTTTTTCGGGCAGAAGCAGATCCGCTGGAGGTCGTTTCGCCTGCCGAGCTTGGTTTCGACGAGACACACTTTCACGTGATGGACGGGTGGATCAGCGAATTGATGGAGCGGAGAAACGTGCCCGGTGCGATCGTCTGCATCGGCCGAGGAAACCGGATCGCCTACCTCAAAATGTGGGGACTCCGTCACCAGAGACCGCAGCCGGAAGCCCATAGTGTCGATACGCTCTTCGACCTGGCCTCCGTCACGAAAGCGGCTGCAACTGCGACCGCGATCACGATGCTGATCGATTCGGGAAAACTCTCCCCTGAAACTCCCGTCTGCCGCATCCTTCCGGAATTCAGCGGAAAAGGCAAAGAGCGGATCACCGTTCATCACCTGCTCACGCACACCTCCGGTTTGAAGGACGGCTACTCATGGGAGGGAGGTCCAGAGGCGATTTGGCGCAGGATCTGCGAGCTTCCCTGCCAGCATGAACCTGGAGAGCAGTTCCGGTACAGCTGCCTTGGATTCGTGGTGCTTGGGAAGATCGCGGAGCAGATCAGCGGTGAAAGTCTCGCCGATTTCACACGCAGCCGGATCTACCAGCCGATCGGCATGATGGACACGATGTTTCTTCCGGATCCCGAACGAAGAAAACGGGCGGCAGTGACGCAGTTTTCCGACGGAATGTGGCTTCAGGGCGTCGTGAACGACACGCGGTCGCGCAGAATGGGGGGCGATGCAGGAAATGCCGGTCTTTTCTCGACCGTTCACGACCTGGCGCTTTTTGCGTCCGTCCTTCTTGATGAAGGCGAATACACGGCTTCCGACGGCACACGCCAACGGCTTTTCTCTTCCGTAACCTTCGCGAAAATGTGTGCGCCGCATCCCACGACGGCCGGCATCCGCTCTCTCGGCTGGGACAAACGAAGCCGTACTCCGAACCGCGGCACGCTCCTCTCTCCTCAGGCGGTCGGACACGGAGGCTGGACGGGAATTTCCTTCTGGATAGACCCCGCCTCGGACCTTTTCGTCATCGTTCTCACGACGCGCCTGAATCTTGATCCTTCCGCCCCGAACATTTACCCAACCGCGGGCAAGATCGCAGACCTCGCCGTCGATGCGCTCCGCGACCCGCACGACGTGCACAGGATCCGCAGTTCCATCTCCGCCGCACTTCTCCCGCCGGAATCTGCCGCGGATCTTGATTTCTTCCGGCGATTCCAAGGCATCGGACTTCTTGTGGATCTCTCAGCATCGGAAGATCCGGAAAACTCCACTGCTCTGAAAATGCACCGGGCCGGCATCGCGCTTCGGACAGTCTTTTGCCTGAATGAAGCGGCTGCCGTAAAACTCGAAGAGGCCTTTCGCGGCGAAAAAGGCCCCATTCCGACGCTCGTGAGGCTTGCGTCTCTCCCCAAACGCCGACTTCTTCCGCAGCATCTCGCGGGATTGGACGCTCTCGTTTTTGATGCAGTCCCGGCCGGTGACGGAAATTGCCAGACCGTCTCGGATCTTGGCCAAAGCATGTTGAGCGCCGCGGATCTTGGACTTTCCTTTTTCGTTTTGGACCATCCCGATCCCGCAGGAATGACGGAAGTCTCCGGCAGTTTTCCGAAACCGGGAACGGAATCCGAGCACTCCTTCCGGCGGCTTCCTGAAAGGTACGGAATGAGCGTTGGTGAACTCGCGCTCCTCTTCAATGGAGAGTATCGGCTCGGAATGCCGACAGACCCCAAAACGCAGGGTGCGCTGGGGATCGTACCATTTGAAAAGACGAACGTTCCGCTTCCTCAGGATGCTCCGGGCCCGATCCTTTCCGAAACGCTCCCGCTTCGGGGAGATGACGCATTGTTTCGGTTTCAGCGTGAACTTTACCTGATCTACCCGCGGCCGTGATAGTAAATTTTGTGTTCGTGACGGCAAATTTCGTGTTCGTGACGGCAAATTTTGTGTTCGTGAACTGAAATTACGTGCCGTTTTTCGGTCAGTCTGTCTCCAGGAACTCACCGGGTGTGAGGATGCGGACTTTCGTGTCGGTCTCCGATTCGACGCGGAGTTTCCACGCTTCGGGATCCTGTGAGATCGGGGGCCAGGTGCTGAAATGGCACGGGATCGCGTACCTGGGTTTCAGGAGTTTCACCGCTTCGAGTGCGTCGTCCGGTCCCATGGTGAAAAGGTCGCCGATGGGGAGCATCGCAAAGTCGATCCCGCGTTTTCTCAAGAGCGTCATGTCGCCGAAGAGTGCTGTGTCGCACGCAAAATAGAGAGTCTTTCCCTCTTTGAGCGTCAGCAGGAAGCCGGCGGAATTTCCTCCCGGAGTGCCATCCGGAAGTGTCGAGGAATGGAGTGCCGGGACCATCTGAACGCGCCCGAACGGGAAGTCTGCGCCGCCGCCGAGGTTCATCGCGAGCGTGTTTTGGATGCCGTGCTGCCTCACGTACCCTGCGATCTCCGCGATTGCCGCGACGGTCGCGCCGGTCCGTTTTGCGATTTGGAGCGTGTCGCCGAAATGGTCGCCGTGGCCGTGGGAAACGAGGATGAGATCCGCTTCAACCTCTTCCGGGCCGCACGAGGCAGCGGGATTCTGTGCGAGGAAGGGGTCGATGAGGATCCTGTATCCGCCGTTTGCCGTCACGGACCACGCATTGTGTCCTAAAAACTGGAGTTTCATGTTTTCACCTGTGATTTTTTCTGAAAAACTCTTTCGATCGATCCTGAAAAACTGAAAAAAGTGAGGACGGCGCACCACAGCACACACACCGTGTCGCGCCGTCTCCTCTGGTCATTTTCGTGCATTTCCGTGCATTTCCGTGCATTTCGGCTCATTCTTCCACGAGGAAGAATCGGTCGACGTAGACATTCTGGACTTCGCCGTCACGTTTCGGCGGCGCAAACCAGATGTACATCGTGTCGGTCAGCGCGTGTGCTCCGAGATCGACCAGCCGGTAAGTTTCCCCCTGGATCGCCTTTACGCTTAAATTCCGATGGGAAACGCTCTTTTTCTCCTTCCAGTCGTAGATGCCGCAGGTCATGGCCGAGCCTTCCTCGGTGGACGCTTCGCAGCGCACGGCACCGTAAACGCGCCATTTCTTGCCGTTTTTCAGGTCCAGTCCCGGCGGGAACGGACAGGAAGCCGCCCACTCAAAATGCCAGCCCGGCATCCGGATCGCACGGCCGTCCGACGCCTTCGGGTCGTCTACCCACTCGCCCCAGCCTTTTTCACGCCCGCCGATCCGCATCATCGCATCCTGGAAATCGATCCAGAGGACCGAATCCCAATCCGGAGCCGCTTTTCCCGAAGTTTCCTGCTCCGGAAGGACGGCATTCATGTCCGGTTTCGCAGCCGGAGTAGTCGGGAAAGATCCGATGAGCTTACTGCGAAGATCCGCCCACGGCTGCCCGCGGAGCGATTCGCGGTAGTGCGTGCTTCCCTGCTCTTCAAGGAACGCGCAGAATTTCTCCGCCGCCGCACGCGGATCTTTCGGTCCCGGGAACGGAATGCCGTTCACTTTGCAGTAAAAGTTCATCTCGTGCCACCGCTGGAGCCAGTTGAAATCGTACGCTACGAGCGCTTTCTCCACGCGCAGAGCCAGGACGGGATCGTCTTTGACTGCCGCGCGGGCTTTTTCGGTCAGCGGTGTTGCCTTCAGGATCGTCTCGGCATCGAGCCAGCCCCGCGTGTTTTCAAGATAGCACCGAAGATTGAATCCCGTCGTATCCGCCCGATCGTGGATCACGTCCAGATACTCAAGAAGCGGTTCGCCTGCCGGTCCATAGTAGTTCGTGAAAAACTCCTTCCAGAGAGCCTTCTCATCCCGATCCGGGTCCCAGAGCAGATGTGCCACGACCCAGTTTCTTGCCGAGACGAAGTCTCCGCACGTCGTGTGCGCGTCCCCTTGGTTGAAGAGTCCGATCGTTTTGTTTTTCACGAAGAAACGGATGTCCGGCGCGAGGCAGCGCATGTTCGGATGCGGCAGAATGTAGTTCGTGAAATTCGTAATGTAATTCCAGACGAAAAGCTGCGGCGCGATGGCGCTCCACCCGCGAATGTCGTCCGCGAGCGTGCTGTTCAGCTCACCCGTTTCCAGAGGCTGAAGGAAAGAGCACTCGATCGTGCAGAGGCGGACCACCACGTTTTTTCGCGGTTTCACGAGCTTCGGAGGTTTCCGCGTGTACTGGTACGCGAGCGTTTCGACGAAAACGTCCGGGAACTCTTTCTCGATGTCTTCCGCCACTTTGTTCACGAACGTGATGAGGGAGCCGGCAGGACTCTCATTCGCTTCGTCGATCGCGCGGCATTTTTCGCATGTGCAGTACCCGCGCCAGTCGTTCTGGCTGATCGAGATGAATTTCGCGCCCGGATTCTTCCGCAAATGCTCAAGCGCGTTTTTCGTCAGCTCCGCACGCATTTCGTCATTCGCAAGACAAAGCTGCGTTCCGCTCTCGTGGATCTGCTCCGGCTTGAGAGTCTTGACGAACTCCTCGTACGCGCTCCCCGGTCCGCTCCAGCTCGGGATGCCGACCTTGCGGACTCCGTCGATCTCGCAGAACCATTCCGGATGGTCTTTGAAGTATTTGGTCGGCGGAATGAGCGGGTAGAAGGAGTGCACGAAGAAGACGAAGCGATTTTTTCCGCCCCACTCTTCCGAGACGCGCGCCATGTTTCCGTTCACCTTGCAGTGGACCGCGAATTTCTCCTCGAATGCGTCGCGATAGTACGCTTCCCGGTAGACCATCGGCGGGGCGAAACGGTGATCCTGCGCGCGTACCGTCAGCGTCGGTTTGTGCGGGATCGTGCTCTCGGTCGACGTCCACCATCGGCAGCCGAGTTCCTCTTCCAGGAACGTCACGACGGCGTAAAGCGCCCCGCGCCGAGTGTCGCCCGTCAGAACGAGGTTTCCATCCGCGTCGCTTTTCATGAAGATCTCGTCCTCACGGAAATCGATCTCGGCAAGCTCCGGAAACTCCTTTTTCGCCGTTTCGGAAGTCCCGACGAACACGCACGGACCTGCTTGGCCGTCGAGCTCGCTTTCCTTCACGATCGGGAGTTTCGCGCCGGTGATCTGCTCAAAGTAAAGCTGAAATTCCCTGGCAGCGTTCCCATCCACAGCAGACGCGCCGTCCGCGAGAACGATCCGGTACGGACTCTTCCCGTCCGCGGCCAATTTCAGCTCTTGCGCCTTGACTTCTGCCGTCCAAAACGACGCCGCAGCCAGAAACGCTCCTGCGAGCGTCCCCAGCACCAAAAATGATTTAAATTTCATGATCTCTCCTTGGTTTTAATGAAAATGGCGGGGTAAATTAAATTTTGTTTGATTTTCATTCATCATTTGTTTGGCGTGCTGCCTTTGCGAACGGCTTCACGAATTCGCCGCACATTACGTGCTCTTCCTTCGTTCCCCAAATGTTTATTGGTGCAAATTTCATGATCCGCAGATCTCCCCATGGTTCCGGCCGCATTAAAAAACTCTATCGCGCTCTCTCTAAAATGAAAAAAGTGGTAAAATGGGAAGTTCGCGAAATGGAAAACGGGGGAAACAGGGGGAGGGGAAATTTAGGAAAAACGCTTCGTGATGCGCTCCATTTTAACGGACTCTTTGCTTTTCCGTCAGGATCAGCGGTGCGTCATAGACCGGGATCTCGCGGATGGTCAGCGTGTCGCCGGTGCGCGTCATGGTTTCCCGCGGAACTTCGTAGATCCGTCCCGAAACCACGTCCACGAGGACCGGCTCTTTCAGATTTTTGCCTGGAAGCGTGACCTGAACACGGCGAAGTTCATTCGATTCCGAGGGGATCCGGCGTCCGTCCCAGAAGACGAGCAGATCTTCTCCCCGTTCCGCATCACGGAAAGCGAACCAGGTGACGGAGGGGATCCCATTTGCCATTTTCGCCTCTTCTGGGCTCAACGCAGCTTTTTCCGGTTCGAGCTCGGTGAAAGTGCACGGAAACTCTTTCTGCCGCGTGAGAGTCTGGTCGAAAAGCGACGCGATGTTCTGGACCGTGTAGTACGCGAGCTTCACTTTTGCCAGCGTTTTTTTGTCGTTGATCTTCAGAAGACCTTTCCGATTGATCTCGCGCCCTTTGTGGTCGAAATCGCAAATGGTGAAGATCGACGAAACGACGTCGTGTCCCAAGTCGCCGAGCATTCTGCGTGCGTCCCATTTGGCCTGTGTCAGTTCGCTCCACGGATGATGCGAGAGCGCGAATTTGTGCGCAACTTCCGACGGGCAGCCGTTCTCGCCCTGCCAGAGGATCAGACGGTGCGGGTAGGAGTCTACCAATTTCTGGAGAGCCTGCACGTTTTCGTAGGACGTATCCGGATTGAGGGCGTATCCGTGGTAGATGAGCCACGTGAAGAGTTCCATTTTTCCTTCACGCTGAAAGACGTCGAGGCACGCTTTCGTGAATTTTGGATTGTTCGTTGCGAGAGAAAGTGCGCCGATGCGCGCATCGGGAATGATGCGCTTGATGATTTCAGCGGTCCGAATGTTGAACTGGGCGATCTCTTCCGGAGTTTTCTTTTTGCCATGCGCGTAAACGCCTGAAATGTCCGGCTCATTCCACATTGCCCAATCGCGGACCTTCCCTCGATACCGAAGCGCCAGCTGCTCGATCCACCGGTCCCACGCAGCTAAGCCCTCTTCCGAAACGGGGAAACCCGCGCCGAGATCCCAATCACCGCCCCCCGGGTAGATCGGGTTGCCGTAGTCAGTCTCCAGCCAGATCTCAAGTCCCTGTGCCAGAGCGTCGTCGATGACGGCATCGAGCCACGCGAAATCGTACTCGCCTGGTTTCTGCTCGGTCTTTGCCCAGCCTGCTTGAAGCCGGATCTTCCGGATCCCCAGCGGCGCGACGTAGTCTCGGTACGTCTCCCAGTAAATGTAATCGCGGTCCAGCGTTTCGCACCCAAGCGCCAAATTCTGTCCGACTTTCAGCTCACTGACCGGCCGAGGACGCACTGTTCCCAGCTTTTTCCACGTTTTCCACGACCCGGGCGAAAATGTCGTCTGCGCCCGCGAATCCGTACGGTCCAGCATCTGAGCGGAAACCGGTACGGAAGAAAACGTAAAAAGAAGTACCAGAAGACCCAAAAACGGCAGGAATTGCATTTTCATGACGAAGCTCTCCTTAATTGGGGAAAATTTTTGCGGTTTATCCGGAACGGAATTCCTGTTCATCTCGCAATTTTAACTACTGAAGCAACCGAAGAGACACGGAGAAACCCTGAAATTTAAACACGAAAAGCACAAAAGAAACGGATCTCGCGAATGAATTTTAAAATTTTTAAAATCAATTTTGTGAGTTTCGTGTTTTTTCGAGCTTTTCGTGTTCCCTTTCAGTGACTTTCAGGGATCCCTCTGTTTTTTTCGTGAAATTCGTGTCAGGTTTCACGGAAATTTCCAAACGCGTTCAGCGCATTTTTGCGAAAACATCTTTCAATGCGAAATAGCAGTCGTCGAAAATCGGTTTTTTCGAGGCGTAGAAAGCAACATTTTCCGCGTTGGGCGCGAATTTTTCTTCAGGACGCAGGAATTTGGAGATGACGTGAAAGTCTTCAAAGATCCCGACGCCCACTCCGCCTGTGATGGCCGCCCCCATGGAGGTAGCTTCTTCCAGATAGTTCGGCTTCACCATCGTGGTGTCGAGGACGTCGGCGAGTATTTGGAGCCACGCATCCGTCCGCGCACCGCCTCCAATGGTGACCAGTTCATCGATCTTCATGCGAGATTTGAAGACTTTCAGAATGACGTCGAAGTTGAACGCGACGCCTTCCATGACCGCGCGGATCATGTCGATCTTTTTGTGCTCCATCGTCAAGCCGACGAAAGTGCCTTTTGCGTTTGTGTCCCAGCGCGGCGAGCGTTCTCCGATCAGGTACGGAAGGAAAAAGAGTCCTTTTGCCCCGATCGGCGAGTCAGCCAGCTCTTTCTGGATCCTCTGGTAGGTCGGTCCGTCGCCGGCTTCGTAAAGTGTGTTCACTGCCCAGCTGAGCGCGCCGCCGCCCGTCTGCATCGTGCCGGTCGGCATGACTTGGTAGGGGAGGATGTGCGCGAAATTGAACGTCGTCATTCCCTCGTCAAAGATCGGTTTCTCCGAGGTGATGGAGATCCATGAAGAGGTCCCGAGCACGCAGTTCGCCACGCCTTCCTTCACGCAGCCGGTCCCCGCCGCTGCGCACGCGCCGTCTCCGCCGCCGATGACGACCGGCGTTCCCTCCAAAAGCCCCGTCATTCGCGCAGCTTCTGCCGTCACGGTCCCCGCGATGTCGATGGAGCGTTTCATTTCCGGCATTTTTGCGGGATCAAGACCAAAGATCTCCAGCAGCTGCTCCGACCAGCAGAATTCGTTCAGGTCCATCAGACACGTGGAGGAGGCGTCGGAAAAATCGGTAACGTACGCGCCGGTCAGACGCAGAATGATGAAGTCTTTGGCATTGAGCGTTTTGAAGGTCTTTGCGTAGATCTCCGGCTCATTATTTTTCAGCCAGAGAAATTTAAAACCGCTGTATGCCGGACTGATCCGATGCCCCGTAATGCGGTAGAAATCGCGTTCTGCGATCTGGGAACGGACGAATTGCTCCTCCGCAACGGAACGCAGATCCGCCCAGATGATCGAATTGCGAAGAGGCTTACCTTTTTCATCGACGCAGAGGCAGCCCATCATCTGACCGCTGAAAGAAACGGCCGCGATTTCCTTCGGATCGATCTCTGCGATCAGGTCTTTCGTCGTCTCGCAGACTGCCCGCCACCAGTCTTCCGGATCCTGCTCCGCCCATGTGCCGTTGGTGATCTGGACATCATAGGAATAAACGCGGCTGCTGATGATCCGGCCGTCCGCCGAGTAAAGCGTCGCTTTGTTGCCGGAGGTCCCAAGATCGTGTGCGATCAGATAGTTCATGAAATTTCTCCTTGAATCTGGGGGTAAGTGGATTGGGGTAAGTGGATTGGGGGTAAGTGGATTGGGGGTAAGTGGATTGGGGGTAAGTGGATTGGGGGTAAGGAATTGGGGGTAAGGAATTGGGGGTAAGGAATTGGGGGTAAGGAATTGGGGGTAAGGAATTGGGGGTAAGGAATTGGGGGTAAGGAATTGGGGGTAAGGAATTGGGGGTA
>JAFQOH010000173.1:0-21319 GCA_017403345.1 Thermoguttaceae bacterium | reverse complement strand
TGATGTGAAGTTATTGTGTGAGACACTTCATATCGAAATTCCAAATGAGTATAGATAACTGCAAATAACAGTTTGTAGGGGAGTTCTGATACTCCCCTATAAAAATGGCTATTTATCAACTGTTTGTTGTGACATAGCCTTGGGAAAATTGATTTGTCAGGTGAGGCATTCCTGTCTGTAGGTATGTACGTACACGTCAGGGGTGCTGACCCTGTTTTTCTGTTTCCCAACCCCGTCGTAAGGGCGCAAAAGCAGGAATTTCAGGTGTTCAGCACTCCCATTTTTATTTTCCCGTTTTGAGGCAGGTCTACCATTTTTCCGTGTGTGTTTTTGCGCGGTCATGCTGTCTCAAAAAAGCAGTGTTTAAAGAAAATAGAGGGGCCGTTTTATCTTTGGGCAAAACGGTGTTTTTTTCTTGTTTTTTGGCGGGAGATCCTTGACAAAAATGTGTTTTCCTTTTAAGATGAAGAAGATCATTCCGTTTTGATTTTTCATTTTTCCAGCCACGAAAGGAAATTTTATGCGCTCCCTCCCGAAGATCCTCACTCGGTGCGTTCTTTCCCTCGCATTCCTATTTTTCAGTACCTGCCTTCATGCAGAAAACGGCGTCGGTACGAATGAAGGATTTCGCGGTCCGGTCGGACTTCAGATGTACAGTCTGCGAAGTATTTGCGCGGAAGAAGGCGTCGAACCTGCCGTCAAACTTGCTGCCGAGATGGGGTTCAAGTACGTTGAAGCCTCCAGAAATTACGGTCTGAGCATCGAAGAATATCAGGCGCTGCTTGAAAAATACGGTTTGAAAGCCGGCGCGAAAAACTGGGGGCTCGACATGTTCCAGAGCGAAGAGAAGCTCCAGCAAGTCATCCATGAAGCCAAAGTTCTCGGCATCCAGTACGTCGGTATCGCCTGGTTCCCGCACAAACGCGGCGAATTTTCGATGGAGGATGCCCAGCGGGCGGTCGAGATCTTCAACGCTGCCGGAAAACGGCTCCAGAAGGAAGGTCTGACGTTCGTTTATCACAATCACGGCTACGAATTTCATCCGTGGGATGGCGGAAAGGAAGGCGAGACGCTCTTTGATTACATGGTGCAGCACACGGACCCGGCAACGGTTGCGTTTGAAATGGATGTTCTTTGGACGATCTTCCCTGGTGCGGATGCTGCGGCACTTCTGCGAAAATATCCGGACCGATTCCCGCTCATGCACCTGAAAGACCTGAAAAAAGGAGTCGAAGGCGACCTGACCGGCGGAACTCCCGTCACGAATGACGTCGCCATTGGTTCCGGCCAGGCAAACTATCCGGAGATCCTCAAAGCTGCTCAGGATGCCGGGGTGAAATTCTACTTCATCGAAGATGAATCTCCCGTTTTCCGCACGCAGATCCTCGAAAGTCTCCGATACCTTGAGTCGGTCGAGCTGAAGTAAGAGCTCGCCCCAAGATCTCTGCAGGCCGTTTTGCGCAACAACAAAACGGCCTGTCATTTTTCACCTTGAGACAAACGCGCCCGACTCACCGTTCTCTTTCCTGCATGACCGGCTGAAATTTCCAAGGGGGGCCTTGCGGGAGACGCGGATATGGTGTAAAATAGCGGAAACGCTGTTTTCATTCCATCAAAACCCCCATTTTTAATTAATTGCTATGCAGAATTTCACATATCAAAATACCGTCAAGATCGTCTTTGGCCGCGACACCGTCAAGCAGATCGGAACCGAGGCAGCCGCGTTCGGTAAAAAGGTTCTTTTGGTCTACGGACACGGTTCCGTGAAAAAGAACGGTCTGTACGACCTCGTCGTCGAGTCTCTCAAAGCCGCGGGACTGGAGATCGTGGAATATTCCGGCGTCAGCCCGAATCCGCGTCTGTCACACGCGCAGGCGGGGGCCGATCTGGCGAAAAAGGAAAACGTGGACCTCATCGTCGCTCTGGGCGGCGGGAGCGTCATCGACGAATCCAAAGCGATCGCGCTGGGCGCACTCTACGATGGAAGTCTCTGGGACTTCTACGCCGGCAAAACGCCCGCGGAAAAAGCACTTCCGATCTGCGACATTCTGACCGTCGCGGCCACCGGCACGGAAATGAACGGCGGAACGGTCATCACCAACGAAGAGACGCAGCAGAAATTCGGGCTTATCGTCAACTGTCTGATGCCGAAAGTCTCCATTCTTGACCCGACCGCGACGTTCTCTCTGGGAGCGAAGTATACCGCGTTTGCCGGCGTGGACATTTTCGCGCATATCGTGGAGGGGTACATTACCAACTCCGACCCCGAAACGCCGATCCAGGACGCTTACGCGGAAGGCCTCATGCGGACGGTCATGGAGTACACTTCCCGCTGCATCGCCGACGGTTCGGACTACGACGCACGCGCCAACATGATGTGGGCCTCCACCATGGCTTGGAACGGACAGCTTCTCGCGGGAGTCCAGAATGCCGCTTACCCCGCACACCTGATCGGCCACTCGATGTCCTGCCTGTACGACACAGCCCACGGCGCCTCCCTCTCTGTTGCGATGCCGTGCTGGATGCGGAAGGTGAAAGACCTCTACGGACGCCGTCTGGTCCAGTTTGCCCGAAATGTCATGGGCGTTACCTACAAAAATGAAGACGAAGCGATCGAACAGGGCATTGCACGTCTGGAAGCCTGGTACGAGAGCATCGGTGCGCCGATCACGTTCACGCAGGCGGAACTTCCGCTGGATTCTTTCGATAAGATCGTCGAAAATATCGCGATGTGCGCTCCGTCCTGGGGGCTGGACATGTACACGCGGGATTTCGTCGCTGACCTGCTCAAACCGGCACATAAATAAAAACGCTTTTTTTACGCGCGCTGAGGGTTCGGAGAGTTCACTCAGCCGCCCCGTTTCGCTGCGCAAGCCGCTCCTCGAATGGCGGGGCTTGCGTTTTTTCTTTTTTTCCGGAACTCTCCCCTTGACTTTTACTTCTGAATGAATATAATTCAAAGTGTTTTTTCTGCCCCCTTTTTTTGTTTCCCAAATATTTTCAAAGGAAGTCCCAAAATGGAAAACGAACGCTATTCTCTAAACAAACAGCTTGCGCAAATGCTTAAAGGCGGCGTCATCATGGACGTCACGACTCCCGAACAGGCCCGGATCGCTCAGGAAGCGGGTGCGTGTGCGGTCATGGCTCTGGAACGCATTCCGGCAGATATTCGCGCGGCAGGCGGTGTTTCACGCATGAGCGACCCCAAAATGATCCGCGGCATTCAGGAAGCAGTTTCTATCCCCGTCATGGCCAAATGCCGGATCGGGCATTTTGTTGAGGCGCAGATCCTGGAAGCGATCGAGATCGACTACATCGACGAGAGCGAAGTCCTTTCTCCGGCAGATGACCGCTACCACATCGACAAAACGCAGTTTAAAGTACCGTTCGTCTGCGGTGCGCGCGACCTTGGCGAAGCGCTGCGACGGGTGAATGAAGGCGCCTCGATGATCCGCACCAAAGGTGAACCGGGGACCGGCGACATCGTGCAGGCTGTGCGGCACATGCGCATGATGCAGCAGGAGATCCGCCGTCTGACCTCCATGAGCAAAGATGAGCTTTTCGATGCCGCCAAGACGCTTCAGGTCCCTTACGAACTGGTACAGTATGTCGCGGAAAACGGGAAACTCCCGGTCGTGAATTTTGCGGCGGGCGGCGTGGCGACTCCGGCAGACGCGGCACTCATGATGCAGCTGGGAGCGGAAGGCGTTTTCGTCGGAAGCGGCATCTTTAAGTCCGGCGACCCTGCGAAACGAGCGGCCGCCATCGTCAAGGCCGTCACCAATTTCACGGACTCCAAACTGCTCGCGGAGCTTTCCGAGGACCTCGGCGAAGCGATGGTCGGGATCAACGAACAGGAGATCACGCTCCTGATGGCGGAAAGGGGCAAATGAAATGCGGACGGCAGTTCTGGCAGTCCAGGGAGCGTTCATCGAGCATGAACGGCGAATGCAGGAACTCGGCGCGGAATGCTTTGAGATCCGGCAGAAACGGGATCTGGACCAGCCTTTTGACGGCCTGATCCTTCCCGGCGGCGAAAGTACCGTCATGCGGAAATTACTTCAAGAACTGGATCTTTTCGAGACGCTTCTCGAGCGGATCAAGTCGGGGATGCCCGTCTTTGGAACGTGCGCGGGGCTTTTGCTTCTGGCGCGGAATGTGGAGAACGCGGAGAGTTTTGTGCCGTGCTTCGCGACGATGGATCTGACGGCCCGGCGGAATGCGTACGGACGCCAGCTTGGGAGTTTTCACGCGGAGGAACCGTTTGGAACGCTCGGGAATGTCCCCATGACGTTCATCCGTGCACCGTTTATTGAGTCGGTCGGTCCAGGAGTCGAAGTTCTCGCGCTGGTGGATGGGAAGATCGCCGCTGCCCGGCAGGGAAACCAGCTCGTGACGGCATTTCACCCGGAACTGGATCCTGATCCGCGGATCCACGCCATGTTTCTGGAGATGATGCGGAGAAGCTGAAAAACTGACGAAAAGCCGGCTTGAGTGGGCCGTGTGTTTGGGATAGCGCGGAGCAGGAGCGTTTCGTTTCTGCTCCGTTTTTATTTTTTTACAGAAAGAGAAAGGGCTTGGATCCACGCCTTGACAATGTACCTATTCCATGCTATAATTGCATTTGCGGGTAGTCGATTTGTCTGAAAATGGAGATTTTTAGACGCTGCCTGAAGCGTTTTTGCCGCACACTCTGACGCGGTAGGATACCCTATCCGGACGCACAGTTCGTTCTGAAACATCAGGTGAAAAACGCCGCTCTCTTTTCTGAACGGCCTGTGCTGGAGAGATCAGCTCCTGCCGGATATTTTCCCGCGTTTGTTTTATTTGATTCGGTATTGTTTTGGCAGATCATTTGTCAGACGTTTAACACTCACAATTACCATGAAACACATATTATCCATATTATCCATTTTATCCATTCTGTTCATCGCGGTCATTCTGACCTCATCTCTGCGCGCCCAGGACACGGCATCCGAAAATCAGTCTCTGTTCAGAACGCCGGTCTTTCTGCAAATTCCCTCTGAAACGTCGATCGGTGCGGTTTGGGGCGTTAATGGTCCCGCGGCGGGATTCGTGGAGTATTCCGTCAAAGAAGATATGACCGGCGCGAAAAGAGTTTACGCCTGTGTTCCGCCGCTTCGGTCGATCGATGATAAGGTTCTGAGCGTTCGGATCCGCGGATTGGAACCCAACACAAAATACTACTATCGCGCGGGAACCATGTTGGTAGATTATCCCAATGCCTACAGAGTCAAAGTGGGAGAACCGGAATTCAGCCCTGTTCGCTCCTTTACCACCATGGGAGAAAAAGCCAGCTCGTCGTTTGCCGTCATTAATGATACCCACTCCGAAATCGAAACGGTCAAGGCGATCGATAAAAGACTCAAAGAGCTGCGGCCGGCAGTGGTCGTTTGGAACGGCGACACGGTTCATCAGCTTCGCTCCGAAGACGAAGCGATCGATAATCTGCTCTATCCCGGCAGCTGCGCTCCAGCGGAGAATTACGCCTTTCTGTTCGTTCCTGGAAACCACGATTTCCGCGGCTCGTGGGTCCGAAATCTGGATAAAGTCCTCATCAGGCGTGACCCGGAAGAAAAAGATTCCCGATACTGGGCTTTAGGCCGAAACTTTGCCGTCCGTCAAGGCGACTTCGCCCTCATCGGAATGGATACCGGTGAAGACAAGGTGGACGCTCACCCCGCGTTCAAGGGATTGGCGGAGTTTGAACCGTATCGGGAACTTCAGACGCAATGGCTTAAAGACGCGCTGGAACGTCCGGAAATCAAGTCCGCGCCGTTCATTCTCGTCTTTTGCCACATTCCTTTGTTTAGCTCAAATCCCAACGCCAGTCGAGGGGATAGTTTAGACGGCGCGGCTTCATGGCATAAACCTTGCGCTGATATGTGGTCGCCGCTCTTCAAACAGTACGGTATTCAGGCGGTCATAACCGCTCATAATCACCGGTTCCGTTACGACGAACCAACGGAAGATCGTCCCTGGGCGCACTTTGTCGGCGGCGGACGAACGCTCAACCCCAAAAGCGACACCGCTATCGTTTTTGTCGGAACAGTTGAGGACGGGAAAATGGTTCTTCGCGTTCACAGAGTCAGTGACGGGACAGTCCTTAAAGAATTTCAGTTCGATAAAAGGAACCTTTAAAGCCGGAGAGTAAAAGATTTGAAAATGAAAAAGATCCTCCTGTTTACGTTCATTGCTTGCCTTTTGAATCCTTCCGCGGTCCTGGCGAAAAGTCCGGCATTGCTCCGAACGGCACAGAACGGTCCGGAATACCAAGCCGCTCTGGAGCTGGGAAAGACGCTGTTCCCTGAGTTTCAGGAAGCCGCGGCAGAGGATCTTTCGGACGTTTCCGTTCTGTGGATCCATCACGGCGATTCCGAAAAGTACTCGATCTCCAACGCAGAAGCCGCGAAGATCCAGGAATTCGTCGAACAGGGAGGCGGACTCTTTCTGACCGGCGCATCGTGGCCGATCCTCGATCAGTTCGGCCTGGAGACCGTCTCACCGCGTCAGCTGCCCGGCAATCATGACCGAAATCCCGGTGCGGCAATTCCGTTTCCGATGAAAAACGGGGCGGAGCCGCCGATCTTCCGCGGTCTGCGGCGCGGGAATGAGCAGGGACAGAATCGGGCGGCAATTTACTTTTCGGACGGCGGGTATTCTGCGTTTTCCGATTTCCACGCGATCCGTCCGCGCGGCGGGACGCTATTGGCGGCGTCTGCTTTCGGCGACGAAAAACCGATCTGGGAATACGCGGCAGGAAAGGGGCGTGTCATCGCGTCCGGATGGCGTTTGACGTGCTTCTCCGACCAGAAGAACGCGTTTCGCGAGAATCTGACCCGATTCACTTCGAATGTTTTGAACTATCTCCAAACTCCGTCGGACTGGGCAGAACTGATGCCGTACGATCCCGGCGCGAAACTTGACGAACGCCGGCTCGCGGCGATGGAACGGAATTTTGAGCGGGAAACCGAGTCTCTGGAACTCGCGGTCCGTGACTTGATGGAGACCTGCCCGCAAGAGTACGTCAACGGACAGAAATATCTTGAGCGTTTGGCGGAATTACGTGCAGAACATTCGAGATCCGCTGCCGCGCCGGAAGTACTGTTTGAGCGTCTGGACGCACTGAAACGCATCGCGCTGCTGGAAAATCCTGCGTTGAAGAACGTCCGCTCGATCCTCGCGATCCGCCGTTCTGCCGGGAAACTGGGACTTCCCGCCAACTGGGAGAGCAATTCCAGTCTCCGTCACACGGGATACGGAAACGAGATCATCTCGATCCCGCTCACGCCTCATGCTGTTCCCGGACCGGAAGACGTGAAAACGGTCTACCGTCCGAAAAATGACGAATACGTCGGCGAGCTGGACCTCCATTTTGACGCGGACCGTCTGATGTTTTCCAAGCCGGACATGACGGAGCACGGCGGAAACGGCCGCTGGCAGCTCTTTGAGATCCCGCTGACGCCGGAGATCCTGGCGGGACAGGAGACCGCGGAAGCACGGAAGATCCGGACGATCGAGCATTCCGACGTCGACAATTACGACGCCTGCTACCTTCCTGACGGGCGGATCATTTTCACGTCAACGGCTCCAATGGTCGGCGTGCCGTGTGTTCGCGGGTCGTCGCACGTGACCAACACGTACGTTCGGCATCCGGACGGACGCGTCTGCCAGCTGACTTTCGATCAGGAGCACAACTGGAACCCCACCGTCATGCCGAACGGGCGGATCATGTTCCTGCGCTGGGAATACGCGGACATTCCGCACGCATTTTACAGGATCCTCTTTACGATGAATCCCGACGGAACGAATCAGGTGAGCTACTATGGGAGCAACTCGTACTGGCCGAACAGCATGTTCAACGCCAAGCCGACGCCGGGAAATGCGAATCGATTTTACGCGGTCGTCGTTGGGCATCACGACGTCGCGAGAGCCGGTGAGCTGGTCCTTTTCGACACGTCGATCAGCGATTTTGAGGCGGACGGCGCAGTCCAGAAGATCGGTCAGCGCGGGAAAAAAGTCGAGCCAGTCATCAAAGACGGCCTGACGCACGATTCGTGGCCGAAGTTTCTGCATCCCGCTCCGCTTTCGGACAAATACGTCATCACGGCCTGCAAACCGTCGCCGTCGGCAAAATGGGGGATTTACCTCACGGACGTTTTCGACAATTTCGTGCTTCTCTACGAGCAGCCGGGGTGCGCGATCCTGGAGCCGATCCCGCTCCAGAAAACGCCGATCCCTCCCGCCATTGCCGACCGGACCGACCCGGAAAGCAAAACCGCGACGGTCTTTCTGGCAGACCTCTACACTGGACCGGGATTGAAGGGGATCCAGCCCGGCGAAGTCAAAAAGCTGCGGATCTTCACCTACAATTTCTCGTACCACGGCATGGGCGGGCAGGTTGACCGCGTGGGGCTGGATGGACCGTGGGACATCCGTTCGATTTTAGGGACGGTCCCGGTCGAAGAAGACGGCTCGGCACACTTTACCGTACCCGCTAACACGCCGATCGCCATTCAGCCTTTGGACGAAAACGGAGCCGCGCTTCAGCTCATGCGCACGTGGTTCACGGCCATGCCGGGTGAGGTCGTCTCATGCATCGGCTGCCATCAGAACGCAAAACTCGCGCCCGTTCGCCAAAAAACGCTTGCGGGAAGCCGGCCGGCCTCCGAGATCACGCCGTTTTACGGACCGGACCGAGGTTTCTCGTTCCGAAGAGAAGTTCAGCCCGTTCTGGATAAATACTGCGTTGGCTGCCATACGGAAAATCGCGACAAAAACGATCCGGTACTGGCCGGCGTTCCGGAGACGTTCTCTCTGGAAAATACGGACGACATTCCGCTCACAGCCAACAGCCGCACGTACAATAATGGAGCCAGATTTTCCCGCTCGTACCTGAATCTGCGCCGATTCGTGCGGGGACACACGATCGAATCGGACGTTCATCTCCTTTCTCCGCGTGAGTTCCACGTTTCCACGACGCGCCTTTTCCAGACGCTCCGGAACGATCCGGCAGGACATTACGGAGTGGCGGAAATGCTTTCCCCGGAGGACTGGGACCGCCTGACCGCGTGGGTCGACATGAACACGCCGTTCCACGGAACTTGGGTCGAGATCAGCGGCAGTCAGCGAACGGACCGGCTGGCGCGTCTGCGGGAAGACCTGCGGCAAATGTACGGCGGTACGGTTCAGGATCAGGAAGGGATTTGGAATCCGTATGTTCCCGGAGCGGTCAAACCGGTGCTTCCGCCCAAAGAGAAGATCGATGCAGGGATCCTGGCTCGCAAAGCCGTTCCGCCGGTCCCGGAGATCTCGCTTCAGGAAACGTTTGACAGTCAGAAGATACGGACGGTCACGCTCCCCAACGGTGAGACGCTCGAATTCGTTTACGTGCCCCGCGGGACGCTCAACGGTCAAGCCGTCGGCGGGTTCTGGATGAGCAGAACGGAAGTGACCAACGCACAGTTCCGCGCCTTCGATCCGCAGCATGACAGCCGGTACGAGTTTGGCGATTTCCTCGTCTTCAGTTTGGAGGACCGCGGATTCCAGACCGACGGCGACGCCCAGCCGGTCATCCGCGTTTCGTGCCGACAGGCGGAAGAGTTCTGCCGGTGGGTCACGCAGCTTCTGGAAAAGGAGAACGGCGCGGTCTGCTCGCTCCCGACGGATCTTGAGTGGACGTACGCAGCGAGAGCAGGTTCCGCGAACAGGCAGTTCTTCTACGGCGGCCCGGACGATGATTTCAGTCCATTCGCCAACCTTTCGGACCTGACGAATCACGTGATGCCGACGTACGCTCCGTGGAAACTCCCCTCCGACGCGGTACCGCCTTGGCGTCCGGCAGACACACGGTTTAACGATTCCGCCCGCGCAACGGCGAATGCCGCATCGTACCAGCCCAACGCCTGGGGCCTGTTCGACGTCCACGGCAATGCAGCCGAGTGGCTAAACTGCGAAGGAGAAACCACCCTGGCAGCCGGCGGCTCGTTCAACTCCCGCCCGTCGGAAAGCACGTTTCATTCCAGAGTCCCGTACCCCAAAAACCAGCCGGTCTACGACGTCGGTTTCCGGGTGATTTTGAAATGAGTTTTTCCCGTACCCATTTTCACGCACATTTTTATGGAGAGTAAAATCATGATGAAATACTTCCTCGCTTTCGTTTTGTGCTTTGCGGGACTTTGCCTGCTGGAGAATTTCACCTTGGCGCAAGAAATGGAAACATCGTGGCCGAATGGCGGGCTGACGCTTCAGGAAGCGTACGCGCAAACGGCCGAAGGCGGGACGCTGACGATCAAGCCCGGAACGCACGAAGTCCCCGAAACGCTCGTCGTTCGCAAAAATATTAAGATCGTCGGTGAAAGCGCGAATCGGGAAGAAACCATCCTGAAAGGCGGAAAGGAAAACGTTCTGTGCATCGCAAGCGGCTCTGCGGAGATCAAAAACCTGACCTTCCGAAACACAGGAGAGAAAGCAGATCCAAAATGCTCCGCGGTTTGGGTCCAGTCACGCACATGCGTATTCGAGAACTGCCTGTTTACGTCCGAGGTCGGTAATGGTTTCTCCGTTAATCAAAAAGACGCGGATCCGACCTTGACACGCTGTACTGTAAAAGATTGCGGAGATGCAGGTTTTTGGCTCACGTACGGAGCCAAAGGGAAATTCATCGAATGTGAAATCAAAGGAAACAAAGCGGTCGGGATTCGGGTCAGAGATCGCGGAACGGCTCCAATAGTAGAAAAATGCCGATTCACCAATGGAAAATATTGTGGAGTCCATCTCGATCTGGGGGCGGGAGGAACGTTTACGGAATGTGAATTCATCGGAAACGAGCAATCTGGAATGTTCGTCGCGGGTAACGGGACGAATCCGACGGTGGAAAAATGCCGATTTACAGATGGAAAAGGCGATGGAATTACGATCAACAGCGGCGCGGATGGGACATTTACGGAATGTGAATTCATCGGAAATCAATGGTCCCAAATCACGCTTCAGGGAATCGGAACGGAGCCAACGGTACACAAATGCAGGATCTGCGACGGAAAAGCAAACGGCATCCTGGTCTGCGGCGGGGCTGGAGGAACGTTTACGGACTGCGAGGTCTATGGAAACAGCGGTGTCGGCATTCTGGTCAAAGACATGAAAACGAATCCGACGGTAGAAGGGAACAAAGTGCAGAAGAATCGGCAGGGAGGGATCCATATCTCTGAATATGCCGATGGAACGTTCCGAAATAATACATTGACGGCAAATTATGAGGAACACTGGAGTATCAGCAGAGACAGTTCGCCTGTGCGCGAGAATAATATTTCGGATGGCGCTTCAGAAACATCGTGGCCGAATGGCGGGCTGACGCTTCAGGAAGCGTATGCGCAAACGGCCGAAGGCGGGACGCTGACGATCAAGCCCGGAACGCACGAAGTCTCCGAAACGCTCGTCGTTCGCAAAAACATTAAGATCGTCGGCGAAAGCGCGAATCGGGAAGAAACCATCCTGAAAGGCGGAAAGGAAAACGTTCTGTGCATCGCAAGCGGCTCTGCGGAGATCAAAAACCTGACGTTTCAAAACCATGGACTCCACGACGATCCGAAAGGCTGGGCGGTGTGGGTCCAGACTCGCGAAAACGTGTTCGAAAACTGCATCTTTACGTCGGCGACCGGGACGGGGTTAGGTATCGGGAAAAAATACTATTCATTATTATCTGCAGCCGCTGCCGTGACCGACTGTGCCGTGAGAGGTTGCGGAACGGCAGGTTTTTTAGTCATAAACGCCTCTTCGGGGAATTTCACGAACTGCGAAGCAAACGGAAATTCCGGAGTTGGACTTCAGATATTAGGCAGCAATACCGTTTCGATAGCGGAAAGATGCCGATTCAATGACGGAGGGGATTTTGGGATCGTGGTAAGTGCAGGCGCAAGCGGAACGTTTACGGAATGTGAAGTCAGCGGAAACGCGAAGGATGGAATATCGGGCAGATACGGCAACGGAAATCTGACTGCGCATAAATGCCGATTCACCAATGGAAATGCTTTCGGTGTCCAGTTGGCTCATGGACGAGGGACGTTTACGGACTGCGAATTCCGCGGAAACGCAAAGGCTGGAATTGGTTTTTTTGACGGTGGTAAGCTGACGGTAGAAGGATGCCGATTCCTGGATGGAAAAGATGTTGGTCTCCAGATCGTGAATTGGAATAAAACGATGGATCCTGCAGACGGAAATATTATCGACTGTGAATTCACCGGGAACGCAAAAGCTGGAATGTATATCGAAGGCCCAAAGGCAGATCCGACGGTAGAAAGATGCCGATTTACAGATGGCAAAGATGCCGGGATCCATATTTCCAGCGGCGCGTGCGGTCAGTTCACCGACTGTGAGGCCAGCGGAAACACAAAGGCGGGAATGTGGGTCCAAAGCAGTCGATGGGGCAGAGGCGGCTTCTCGGATCCGACCGTGCACAAATGCCGATTCCATCATGGAAAGGCCTCCGGAATTTTTGTTGATGATTCTGACGGAACGTTTACGGAATGCGAAGCCGACGGAAACGCGGGATGCGGGATCTTGGTCAATGGTGCCTCGCCGACGGTGAAAAAATGCCGATTCACGAATAATGGGAGCGACGGGATCGCGGTCGGGTACCTCGGCCAAGCGAAATTTACGGAGTGTGAAGTCAGCGGAAATCGCGGAAGCGGGATCTACGTTACGAGCAGCGATGACCTTACCTACCCTGACCCCGTGGTGGAAGGATGCCGGATCCTGAACAATGGAAAAGGCGTCGTGATGGTCGAATATGCCGGTGGGACTTTCCGAAACAATACGCTGGAAAATCAGGGCGGAAACTGGCACATCGAAAGTCGCGACTGCGAGCCGGTCCGTGAAGGAAATTCTCCAAATGAGTGACGTGAAAAACACGACAGAGAAATGGACCGCACGAATACTTTTGAACGGTTAAAGATCCGTTCGGTGTTTCTCTGTGTTTTTTGTGGATTTCGTGTCAGGGGACGTTTCCCGCTTTCTTCTTTTTCTTTTTTTGCGAGTTTTCGTGCGGGATTAAAGTTTTGCCGGAAGAGGTACGTATTTTTGTATAGGTTTCCGCGTGGGTAACGGAAAAGGTAGTTCGGAGAGGAAAAAAGGATGAAAAACGGACTGGTTTTGGAAGGCGGGGCGCTTCGCGGACTTTTTACGGCCGGCGTGCTGGATGTGTTTCTCGAAAAAGACGTTCGGTTTGACGGAATGGTCGGCGTGTCGGCGGGGGCGGTCTTCGGGTGCAATTTTCAGTCCCGGCAGCTCGGAAGGACCGTCCGATACAATGCGCGGTATTGCCGAAGCTGGCGATACGCGAGCCTTCTGTCGGTCCTTCTCACGGGAAATCTTTACGGAAAGAAATTCTGTTACCGCGACATACCGGACCGGCTCGATCCGTTCGATCTGACGGCGTTTCAGGAGGATCCCGCGGAATTTCACCTCGTCTGCACGGATGCCCGGACGGGTGAGGCGGTCTATCATCGCTGCGGGGGAGAAAGCCGGGAGGAGCTGATGGAGTGGTTCCGCGCCTCCGCCTCCATGCCGATCGTGTCGCGCACGGTGAAAGTCGGAGGACGGGAACTGCTTGACGGTGGGATCTCCGACTCGATCCCGCTTCGGTATTTTGAGGGTCTTGGATACGAAAAAAACGTCGTGATCCTCACGCAGCCCGCCGATTTCCAGAAGAAAAAAGTCCGTTTCGCGCCGCTCATCCGCTTTCTGCTTTGGAGGTATCCGAATGTTGGCCGGATCCTGCTTGAACGGCATACGCAGTACAATGCGCAGCTGGCGTACATCCACGCGCAGAAAACCGCCGGGCACGCCTTCGTCATCCAGCCGTCCGCGCCGCTGAACATCGGCCCCATCGAACGCGATCCCGACCGCATTCGTGAAGTCTACGAGATCGGCAGGACCGAAGGGCGAAAACGTCTCGCGGAAGTGCGGGAATTTTTGAAATGACTGCGGAATCCCCCTTGGAGAAAAACGGATTTTCGGGTAAAATACAGTTTTTGTGTTCATTGGGAATCTGTTTTGTCCACAGGGAGGATTTTATGGAACAGGAAAAACAGCTGAAAGAACTGGTGAATGTGCCGCCGGAGGAATTGATTTGGGAATTGGTCCGGATCTACGGATTTCCCAAAAGCTCCATCACCCGCGCGCGGAATTCGCAGTTGAAAAAGAGTGAGGAGCAGGTCATTTTCAAACAGAAACTCTTTTTTGAGCGGATCGAGGGCGCCTCGCCGGTCCATCGTGCCGCGGAGCTGAACGCTTGGAAGGAAACGCACCGGCACAAACCGCGCTTCATCATCGTGACGGACGGAAAGTCGCTGGCGGCGATCGATACGAAACGGGACGAGACGCTCGACACGCCGCTGGAGCTTCTCTGGCAGCACGCCGACTTTTTCATGCCGTGGACTGGACGGGAACCGTATCAGATCCATCATGAAAATCCCGCCGACGTCAAGGCCGCGGAGAAAATGGCCAAAATTTACGATGAGATTGTTGCCGTGAATCCGCTTTTGGCGCAGGAAGACGCGCACGCGCTGAATGTCTTCCTTACGCGGCTGCTTTTCTGTTACTTTGCCGAAGATACCGGTATTTTCCCGGATGAAAATCTTTTCACCCGCACGCTCGCCGACCATTCCAAACCGGACGGTTCCGATCTGAAACAGTGGTTCGAGACGCTGTTTGAGGTCCTCGACTCACGGGGGAATGACGCGTTCCCGTTCCATTTCCAGAAGTTTCCCTACGTCAATGGGCATCTCTTCACCGAAAAGAAGCCGGTCCCGCTTTTCTCCGCGCGATGCCGAAGTCTCATTCTGGAGTGCGGCGAGCTGGATTGGAAAAACATCAACCCGGACATTTTCGGCTCCATGTTTCAGGCGGTCGCGTCGGCGGAAGTGCGCAGCGGGCTGGGACAGCACTACACGAGTGTGCCGAACATCATGAAAGTCATCGAACCGCTCTTTCTCAACGAACTGCGCGCCAAATTTGAGGAAGCGAAGAACAGCGAGAAGAATCTCCGTGCTCTGCTGGACCGGATCCGTCAGATCCGGCTTTTCGACCCGGCGTGCGGAAGCGGGAATTTTTTGATCATCGCGTACAAGCAGCTCCGTTTCCTGGAGATCGACATTCTCGAACGCCTCGCGCAGCTGACCGGCCAGCTCCAGATGGAACTTACCGCCATTCCGCTCACTAATTTTTACGGCATCGAGATCGACGATTTCGCCTGCGAGATCGCGACGCTTTCGCTCTGGCTGGCCGAACACCAGATGAACGGCAAATTCCGCGACCGGCTCGGACGTTCCCTCCCCACCCTTCCGCTGAAACCCTCCGGAAATATCCGCTGCGCCAACGCACTGCGTGCGAATTGGGAAGAGGTCTGTCCGAAAAATGGAATAGCGTACATTAATCAGGGGGGGGGGGAATTGCTTCACCTCTTGAATTAAATTCTTCTCAAACGAACTCTGACGTTTCAAACGAAATCTATATTCTTGGTAATCCGCCGTTTTTAGGCTCCACGATGCAGACGAAGGAGCAGAAGGAAGACCTTCTTCACGTCTTCAATGGTCTGAAAAACATCAAAAATCTCGATTACGTCACGTGTTGGTTTTATCTCGCGTCGCAGTACATTCGCGGAATGAAAAACTGCCGGGCGGCGTTCGTCGCGACGAATTCCATCACGCAGGGAGAGCAGGTCGGTTACCTTTGGCCGCATATTCTCAAAGACGGCATTGAGATCGATTTCGCACATCAGTCTTTCAAGTGGACGAACAACGCGAAACATAACGCGGGAGTCACCTGTGTCGTCGTTGGTCTCCGAAATGAAAGCGAAAAGAAGAAATTCCTCTTTAGGGACGGAAAAGCGTCGGAAGCGAAAAACATCAACGCGTACCTGATGGACGCACCGCTGGTTTTCGTGGAGAAGGAAAGAGAGGCAATTTCAGATTTTCCGCCGATGACATACGGAAACAAACCGACCGACGGAGGACATTTTATTCTTTCTCAAAAAGAGGAAAAACAAATTTTAACGCAATTTCCGACTGCAAAAAAATTCACCAAAAAACTGGTTGGTTCACAGGAATTTCTTAAGGGAGTCGTACGTTTTTGTCTTTGGATTTCAGAAGAGCATCTTTCAGAAGCTATGAATATTCCTCCAATTGCGGAAAGGATTGAAAAAGTGCGAAATTTTCGTCTTGCCAGTCCGAAAGTCTCCACACAAATTTTTTCACAGATACCGTATCGTTTTGCGGAAATCCGTCATCAGGAAACCAGTGCGCTGCTCGTTCCGTCTGTTTCTTCCGAGCGTCGTGAGTACATTCCAATGGGTTATCTTGGTTCGGATTCCATCATTTCCAACGCAGCGCACGCCGTCTATGATGCTCCGATGTGGCTTTTTGGCGTGCTGACGTCGCGGATGCACATGGTTTGGGTCCGCGCGGTTGGCGGGAGGCTGGAGACCCGGCTGCGGTACTCGGCGGAACTCTGTTTCAATACGTTTCCGTTTCCGGAGATCGATGAGGAACTTCGGAAGCGTCTCGAGTCGGCATCCCGGCAGGTCATCGCGGCGCGTGAGGAGTTTTTGGGGCAGACGATGGCGGAACTTTACGATCCGGAGAAGATGCCGGTTTTGCTTCGGGAGGCGCATGAGCGTCTTGACGCGATCGTGGACCGGTGTTTTCAGAAGAAGCCGTTCCGGAACGATGAGGAGCGTCTCGCGCTTCTTTTCGAGCGGTACCAGGAAATGGCGGGTAAAAAGAGTAATGGGAAGAAAAAGAACTGAGAGCGGAAAGGAGAGGTGAAAAAATGACGGACATCGTGAATGTGTCGTACCATCAGACAGGGAAAAGCATCGGAACGGACGCGAACGGAATGCGTGAAATGCAGGCGCGAGCGTTTGAGTATCGGAAAGCGCGGCGGCTTTTGATCAAGGCTCCGCCGGCGTCGGGGAAGTCGCGTGCCTTAATGTTTCTCGCATTGGACAAGCTGATCCGCCAAGGAGTCCGAAAAGTGGTGATCGCGGTTCCGGAATCGTCGATCGGCTCCTCTTTTTCGGCCAGGAAACTGACCGAGACGGGCTTTTTCGCGGACTGGGCACCCGATGTGGACCTGACGTCCGGGCTGGAATGTTCCGGGAAGGTCCAGAGGTTCCTTGAGTTCATGGACTCGGAGGAAAAGATCCTCATCTGCACGCACGCGACATTCCGTTTCGCCTGCGAACAGCTTGAGGCGGAAGTTTTCAAAGATTGCCTGGTCGCGATCGACGAATTCCACCACGTTTCTGCCGACGCGGATTCCAATCGGCTGGGAAACATCGTGCGCGAGATGCTGAACGTTCCGGAGATCCATCTGATCGCCATGACCGGCTCCTATTTTCGCGGCGACAGCGTGCCGGTACTTCGTCCGGAAGATGAGGAGAGTTTCGAGAAATGCACGTACTCTTACTACGAGCAGCTCAACGGATACGAATTTCTGAAGACGCTGGGGATCGGGTATCATTTCTACGAGGGGAGCTGGCTGGATGTGCTTGGGGAAGTCCTCGACACGGACCGAAAGACGATCCTCCACATTCCGAACGTGAATTCACGGGAATCGACGAAGGATAAATGGTCGGAAGTCGGTGAGGTGCTGGATTCCATTGGGGACGTAGTGGGCGATTCTGTCGTCCCGCAGAGCAATGTGCTCCGCGTCCGGCGCAAAAGTGACGGGAAAATGCTTCTCGTCGCGGATCTGGTGGATGACCACCCTGTACGGCGCAGAAATACGGTCGAGTACCTTCGGAATATCCGGTCGCCGGAGGAGATGGACCTGATCATCGCGCTTGGAATGGCGAAAGAAGGCTTCGACTGGCCGTTCTGCGAGCACACGCTGACGGTGGGATACCGGGGGAGTCTGACGGAGGTGGTCCAGATCATCGGACGCTGCACGCGGGACAGCTCGAACAAAACGCACGCGCAGTTTACGAATCTGATCCCGCGTCCGGTCGCAGATCGCGATGAAACCGCCGAGGCGGTGAACAATATGCTCAAAGCGATCACGTGCTCCCTCCTGATGGAGCAGGTCCTGGCTCCGAATTTCAAGTTTCAGAACCGGGAACCGAACGATACGGAACCGTCTCGGCCGGGTGAGATCAAGATTCGCGGATTTAAGGCGCCTTCGACGGAACGGACGCGGAAGATCATCGAGTCGGACCTGAATGACCTGAAAGCGGCGATCCTTCAGGACGCGGACATTCTGAAAACGCTGCCAGGCGCAGGAGACTCGAAAGAGGCGGCGGAATTTATCAACAGGACGCTCATTCCGCGGGTGATCCAGAGATTCTATCCGGACCTGGACCCGGAAGAAACCGAAGAAGTGCGCCAGTACGTCGTCGCGGATTCTTTCGTGAAGAATGGCCAGATAGACGAAGAAGGAGACCTGCGTTTCATCCGCGCGGCCAATCGGTTCATCAATATCGAGGAACTTTCGATCGACCTGATCGACTCGATCAACCCGTTCCAGAAGGCGTGGGAGATCCTCTCCAAGACGCTGGACAAACGGACGTTCCGGCTGATTCAGGAATGCTGCGACTCGACGCGGGTCACGATGCCGATCGAGGAGGCGGTCCAGTTCATTGAGGCGATCAAAGCGTTTGTTCGGGAAAACGGACGCGAACCGGATTTTCATTCCTGGGATCCGTATGAGCGGCGGCTTGGCGAGGCATTGCTGGTGATTCGGAAGGAAATGCGAAGACAGAATCAGGAGAGCGGAAAATGAATCAGGATATTTCGAAGATCTTGGCGGAACTGGAGAATGACCCGCTTTTTGATCCGCCGACACGTGCAGCGCGTCCGACGCGGGATGAACGGGAGAATGAAGGCGTTCGCGAGCTTGGCGAGTTTTTGTCGCAGACAGGCCGCCTGCCGTCCGAGGACGGTGACGGGCGCGAATATCAGCTTTTCACCCGTTGGCAGAAGATCCTTAAAGCCCCGGAGAAATTCAGGGCCTTGCGGGAATTTGACGTTCACGGAGTTCTTGCGGATATTCCGGAACTGGAACTTGAGCCGGAATCGAAAGAGTTCCGGGAAACGGAGACGCTCGAAGAGCTGCTTGCCGGAAGTGCCGGACTTTTTCAGGACTCGAACGATATTTTCACGCTCCGTCACGTGAAAGCGCCGACGGTCCCGGACTATATCGCGCAGGCGAAACCATGCCGGGATTTCGAGCCGTTTCGGCAGCGGTTTCTTGACTGCCGGCGTGACCTGGAGAAGGGGGAGAGAACGAGTTCTCCGTTTGTGGGGGCGAAGTCGATCAAGGAAGGGGCGTTTTTCGTGATTCGAGGAATGCTGGCGCTCATCGCGGAAGTCGGTAAGGAGATCCGCGGAAAGGAGCGTCCTCAGCACCGTGTCCGATGCGTTTACGAAAATGGGACGGAGATCGACATTCTGGACCATTCGCTCGCCAAGGCAATGTGCGGGAAAGGCGGCGGGAAGATCATTTCGCCGAATTATTCGGAGAGGATCGCAGTGATGTTCGGCCCGCGGGACGGTGACGAGCCGACCGGTTTCGTTTACGTTTTGAAGAGCCTCAGTAAAGATCCGGCAGTGAGAGCGATTCCGAATCTCCACAAAATTGGATTCTGCCGTGGAAAAGTGGAGGAACGGATCAAAAACGCGGCGCAGGAAGTGACGTACCTGATGGCGAAAGTTCAGATCGTTAATGAGTTGGCAGTTTTCAATGTGGATCCGCATATATTCGAGAAGACGCTTCACGATTTCTTCGCTCCGGCTCGTTTTTCCATTGACGTTTGGGGGCCGGACGGTTTACGCCATACGGTCCGCGAGTGGTTCGACCTTTCGCTGGGAGTGATTAATGAAGGCATTTTTCGGATCCTGAACGGGTCACTTGAGGAATTTGAGTACGATCCGAAACAAAAGGCGGTGGTCAAGAGATTTTAAGAAAATTCCCCGGCACGTGCAATTGGGTGTCGGGGAGTTTTGCGCATGGTTTCGGTTTACGCGCGATTCAGGGCCGGAGTTTCAGACCGTGCCGCTTTACGGAAGCGTGCGGGCCGGGACGCCTTCAAACGTGAGTTTTACGGGCTTGATGGTTCCGTCGGGGTTGAAGTACATCCGCTCGATGCACGTGCAGCGGTGGTTGCCGTGGGTCTCGGTCAGCGGACGGCGATGGTAGACGACGTACCATTCGTCGGTTCCCGGAATGTTCATGACGCTGTGGTGTCCCGAACCTCTGGCGACGTTCAGGTCCGATTCGATGATTTTCCCGATCCGTTCGTGCGGGCCAAAGAGTGAGTCGGAAATGGCGTACGCGACGCAGTAGTTCGGTCCCGTCCAGCCGCCTTCGGACCACATGAAATAGTATTTTCCGTTTTTCTTGAAGACACACGGTCCCTCGACATAGTTTTTCGGCGTGATCTCTTTGAAGATCGTGCCGTCCTCGAACGGGATGAAACCGGTGAAGTCGTCCTTCAGTTTCGCGATATTGCAGTGACGCCATCCGCCGTAAATCAGATAGTACTGGCCGTCATCGTCCTTGAAAACGTACTGATCGATCGGCTGTGCACCGTTCACGATCTCATTGACGAGCGGTTTGCCGAGCAGGTCGCGGTACGGACCTTCCGGTTTGTCGGCCACCGCGACGCCGATGCCGCCGATCTCGCCTTCATGCACGTCGTTGGCTCCGAAGAAGAAGTAGTATTTTCCGTCTTTCTGAATGACGCTCGGCGCCCACATCGCGCGGCGAGCCCAAGTGACTTCTTTCGTCGTGAGGATCTTCTCGTGCTTCGTCCAGTTCACGAGGTCTTTGGACGAAAACGCATCGAAAAAGGTCTGGTCATTGAATCTTGCGGAATAGGTCGGGTAGATCCAGTACGTATCGCCGTAGATCATGACTTCCGGGTCGGCGTACCAGCCGGGGAAAATTGGGTTTTCCGCCTTCGTCTGTGAGGCCGCTAGGAAGGTACACGCCGTCAAAACGGCCGCGGAAAGGATGGAAAGAAGACGGAAAGTGCGAAAAGTCTTCATGGTTCAGGTTCCTGATCAAAAGGGAAAGGGGGTGTGCTTCTCCGAAACAGTATAGGAAAAGCCATTCTATTCCCTACATTATACTCATGAGGCGGAAAAAGTCAAGAGTCGCCTTTTTCTCTTTTTTTGCCGCGTCTTCTAGAATCTTTTTGAAGGAAGATCATTACTCCGGCTCTCTGGATGAACAGTCTGGATCGGCGGGGCCTGCGAAATTAGCGGATCGGTGAAATTAGCGGATCGGTGAAATTAGCGGATCG
>JAFQOH010000172.1:0-3758 GCA_017403345.1 Thermoguttaceae bacterium | reverse complement strand
GTTTCCGGCTCGCTCACGTTTCCGACTCGCTCACGTTTCCGGCTCGCTCACGTTTCCGGCTCGCTCACGTTTCCGGCTCGCTCACGTTTCCGGCTCGCTCACGTTTCCGGCTCGCTCACGTTTCCGGCTCGCTCGAGGTCCTTCACCGGAGCGGGAGCGTCGGCATTCCTAACCGCGAACGTCCACCTTGAAGAGCGGCTGACCGAATTCCACGGGGGCGCCGTCTTTCGCCAAGATCGCGACGATCTTGCCCGAAACGTCAGCCGGAAGCTGGTTCATGACCTTCATCGCCTCGATGATGCAGACCGTTTTGCCTTCCGCGATGACGTCGCCGACATTCACGAACGGTTTGGAATTCGGATTCGGTTTCGAGTAAAAAGTTCCAACGATCGGACTTTTGATGACCTGAATGTTCGCATCCTCTTCCGCTGCCGGAGCCGGAGCAGAAACCGCAGGTGCAGGGGCCGCCGGAACAGCCGCCGGGATGGAAGAGACCGCAGCGATCTCCTGCGCAGGCACGCAGACCGCGGCTCCGCCGCGAGACATTCGAATGTGCACTTCGCCATCCTGGATCTCCAGCTCTGCCAATCCGTAATCCTTCATGATCTGAGCGAAACGGCGCACTTTCTGCACTTCAAAAACGTCCCCGGCCGGGATCTCTTTCGTCTGTTGAGTCGATTTCATGTTCTTCTTTCCTAATCAGGTAAAATGGTCAAATTCTTTGTTTTGATTTTCCGTCGGCGTCAGCGTTTCATCGGCGTCAAACGTAAAACGCGGAACGGTCAGGACGCACAGTCTCCGAGCACACAGTCTCCGAGCACACAGTCTCCGAGCGTTCAGTCCACGAACATTTCGTCAAATTCTTTTTCCACGTCGGTGAGGAGCTCGTACCCGGAGCGCGTCACGACGACGTCGTCCTCGATGCGCACACCGCCCCAGCCTTTTACGTAAATGCCGGGCTCGACCGTGAGGACCATTCCGGGTTTCAGGATCGTCTCGCTTGCGGGACTGAAAGAGGGTCCTTCATGAATCTCCAGCCCGATCCCGTGACCGAGGCCGTGGCCGAAACACTTTCCGTAACCGGCGTCGTCGATGTACTGACGTGCGACCGCATCGATCTCGGAACACGGAATTCCCGGACGGACGGCATCGATCGCTTTTTTTTGTGCGTCAAGCACGATCTGGTAAACTTTTCGGAATTCCGCGGAGACTTTTCCGGTAAACAGAACACGCGTCAGATCGCTCGCGTACCCGCGGTACTTGGCTCCCCAGTCGATGAGGATGAAATTCGCGTCGCCGACCTTTCGGTCTCCCGGTACGCAGTGGGGAAGCGCAGCGTTGGAACCCACGGCCGCGATCGTCGGGAACGACGCGTCTTTCGCCCCGAGACGCCGCATCGCAAACTCCAGTTCGTCCGCGACCTGCTTCTCCGTCCAGTCCGGCCGAATGAGCGCACGGACGGCATGAAAGGCGTTACGCGCGATTTTGGCAGAATCGCGGATGATCTGGATCTCGTGCCGATCCTTCACCTCACGCAGCGACTCCGTCAGACCGCCCAGCGGGACGATGTTTTCCGTCACGTCCTTCCGGAGACGCTCCGCTTCCGCGTACGTGACCGAACGGCTCTCCAGTCCCAAGCGTGCCGAGAGGGAGAGTTTTTCCAGTTCCTCACGAATCAGGACCGGGAACGTCATTTTTCCTCCGCGAAGCCGAAACGCCAAACCGGGGCACTCCTGCTCGATCTGGATCGTGTAGCGCGAATCGCTCAAGAGGCATTCGCCGGACTGCGACAAAAATAGCCAGCTGTCATCCCCCGTAAATCCAGTCAGCCACGTGACGTTCGTGAAATTCGTGATGAGGATCGCGTCTGCATTCTGTTTTTTCAGCAGTTTCCGCAATTTCTCACGACGGGACGCAAAAATGTCGCTCATCCTTCAAACTCCAAGTTCTCGGTCCAATTCTGTCTTGGATCCAAGCGCAAAAACGGATGGATCGCGTTTCGATTTTAAAATTCCACTTCTTTATTTTACCCGACACGCGCAGATTTTCAAGGGGGGGGAAGTGAATTTTGCCCGGAAAAACCAAAATTGCCTCGAAAAGCGGAATGTTTGAGGCGTCAGAGCTGCGCAATGAGCTCGACCTCCACCAAAACGCCCTTCGGCAAAGCGGAAACTTCGACGCATGAGCGAGCCGGGAGACTCACGAAATATTCAGCGTAAACCGCATTGAAGGCCGCGAAATCGGAAAGGTCTTTCAAAAAGCAGGTCGTCTTCACCACGTTTTCAAAACTGATCCCGGCTTCTTCAAGGACTGCCGCGAGATTCTCCATGACCCGGCGCGTCTGCGTTTCGATGTCCGTCCCGGCGACGCTCCCCGTTTCCGGATCGAGCGGGATCTGTCCGGATGTGTAGAGAAAACCGTTTGCCGTCACTGCCTGCGAGTACGGTCCGATCGCTTTAGGAGCTTTTTCCGTCGCGATTTTTGGGATCTCAGCCATTTTTCACTCACTTTCTTTTAGGGGGCCATTTTTTCCGGTCCATCCGGAACTGCGTGCCAGTTTCACTACTGAAGACACAGAAGAGTTCACTGAAAGACACGGAAAGGAAACACGAAAAACTCGAAAAAATGCGAAATTCACCCAAAGGCGATCAAAAATATTGGAAATCTTTCGCGTCTTTTCGGATTTTTCGTGAAATTCGTGTCAGGACACGTCCACTCCCTTTTTTTCTCTTTCTTTTCAGTGTGTTTCTGCGCTTTTTCAGTGCTCTCAGTGGTAAGATCGGAATCTCGATCGGTACGCACTTTCCGGAAGAGCTTTTTTTCCAAACCGTTATTTTCCGTTTAGTTTTCCGATCCTTCGGAGCAGGTACGGGATCGCCGCCTCGAAATTCACGCCGTAGTCGCAGCCCACCGGGTCACGGAGAGTCTCGCGGATGCACTCCAGCGTGTAGTCCGCAGCGACAGTGAGCGACTCCTGGAGCGAAGATCCGTTCATGAGCGCTCCGACTGCGGTGCTCGCAAAAATGTCTCCAGTTCCGTGGAAGATGTTTGGGATCTTCTCATTAAAGTAGGAGAAAAATTCCCCCGACTCTGCGTTCATTCCCATGAAACCGACTTTTTCCGGAGCGAACGAAACGCCGGTCAGGACCGCATTTTTGACGCCGAGTCCGCAGAGCCGGCGCAGGAGTTCCTGAACGTACGCTTCGTCGTACTCACCGTCTTTGACGTAGTCGTACTCCAGGAGGTAGGAGGCCTCGGTCATGTTCGGCACGATGATGTCTGCGAGAGCGCAAAAACGTCTCATTTCCCGCACGAACTCGGTCGTGAACCCCGAGTAAAGCCGGCCATGGTCTCCCATGACGGGATCGACGAAAACGCACGCGGGACGCATTTCTCCCGTAAGGGGATCGCGAGACGTTCGAAAAGTTCGGATGAATTCCGTGCAGAGTTCCAGCTGTTCAAACGAGCCGAGGTAGCCCGTGTATACTGCGTCGAACGTAAAACCGAGTTTTTGCCAGTGCTTCGAGATAGGCGGTATCTCCTGGGTCAGATCGTGAAAAGTGAACCCATCGATGGCCGTGTGCGTCGAGAGGACCGCGGTGGGGAGGACTCCAGCCTCAACTCCCATTGCGGAGATGATCGGAAGCGCAACGGTCAGCGAGCACTTTCCTACGCACGAAATATCTTGGATCGTGACGATTCGTTTCATTTTTCTTCCTTTCTTTTAGCGGTCTTCTCGCTTTCTTTCAGCTTTCTTT
>JAFQOH010000171.1:0-56928 GCA_017403345.1 Thermoguttaceae bacterium | reverse complement strand
TCTGCCGAAAGCGTAAAGACATTGTGCAGGTCCGTCAGCTGCGGGAAAAGCTCGAAACGTGTCACGACGATCGAGATGACCGGCCGAAGCTGCTCGTAAATATCCCCGCGATTCAGCATGCTCGAGTAAATTTTACTCCAAGGGAACAGTGAAAATTTAATTATTTCCGGAATAAGTATTTTTTTAAACTTTTTGTAACATCGGAGCGTTCTATTTTACAGGACGGGAAATTCCGTCTCTTGAGTGAAAATTTAGTTTGATTTTTTTGGGAAATTTTTCAGGAGAGCATCGATGGCAAATGAGAAAAAAAATGTACGCGGGTGCGTTTGGGGATGTGCGCGCTGGGGGATCCTATTTCTGGTGATTTTTGCCGTGTGCGTGTGGAGGCTGCTTTTCGTGAGCGTTCCGCTTGAGATCTCGCCGGAGACCACTATCGTGACGGAGCCGCGGACGGCCGACGGAAAAGAGGTCGATTTCTGGGCGCACATTCAGTCGCAATTTCCGAAAGACATCGCGACGGACCGGAATGCCGCGCGGCGTCTGGTACGGATCTTCGGGAGTTTTGATTCCATGCAGGCCGGAGAACCCACGCCGGAGCGAGACGCGCTGGTTTTTGAGAAACTTGGTCTGGAGAACGTTGAGCCGCAGCTGACGTTTCAGGATGTGGTACTTGCGCATCGAGACTACTTGAACAAAAAATACCCGGATCGCGAGACCTCGGAGGAACAGGAAAGACTTTTTACGGAAGAGTATGAGGCCGGCGACATCGCGGACCTTTCCAGTCCGATTTACGAGGAAGCGTTCCGCCGTGCGTGGCTTGAGGCCAACACACCCGCGCTTGATGCTTTCATACGGGAAATGGACGCGGGGGATTTCTTCTTTTACCCGCTCATTCGGATGGAGGATGAAAAAAGTCTCCAATCCATTCTCCTCCCTCATGCACAGCAGATGAGGGACTTTGCCTGGGCATTTCGTTTTCGTATTCAGTGTCGGCTTTTAGATGGGGATATTGATGGGGCGATCGAAGATCGAAATGCGGGAATACGGATCGCGCGTAAAGTTCAGAAGCCGCTGTTTACGATGATAGAGCTCCTGTGTGCGCGGAATTGTGAACTGATCATTTTGGGCACGCAGATAAAACTTGCTCCGGAGGAGATGCTGACGGCAGAGCAAGTTCAGAAATTACAGGAAATTCCTTGGGATACAGAGCGCAAAATGCGGAAAAACGAGATTCTCGAGAATGAATTTTGCATGGCATTTGATTTTTTACAGAAACTCTCCCGAGGGAAAGCGACTCCGGAAGACATCCGTTTCGTTTTGGGAGACGACGAAATAGACCCCGTTCAGTCGTTCATTTTTCTGAAACTGGGATATGACTGGAACGAGGTCTCACGTGCCTTTCAGAAGTTCTGCAGGGATGGATTAAATGTAGAGGGGAATCCTGAGCTTGAAAAGTTTCTTCATGAGAATTTTCTTTTCCAGATCCTTTGGCCCCGTGAGCGTTCCAGACTGTTGGCATCGGTTCTCTGTTGCAGCTATCTGGTTGGAAATGGCCGAGCGCAGATCGCGCTTGAGGAGATCTCTGAATCTTTGGCGCACATCGGATATGCGATGGAACTTTACCGGCTGGAACATGAGGGGAAACTGCCTCCGGCATTCACCCGGGACGCGGAGGGGAAACCGCTTCATTCGTGGCGCGTGCTGATTTTACCGTACCTTGGCGAGAGGGAAAAAGCACTTTACGAGAAGATCCGGCTCGACGAACCGTGGGATTCGGAATGGAATCGGCAATTTCACGCGCAGATGCCCGTTTTTTACCGTTCAGGAGCAATCAGACACTGGCGTACGCCGGATCCGGATCCTGTCACGGAGACACGCCTGACGGTCCTGCTGGGGGATGAGGGGCTCTTCAACGATTCCGGAACGGGAGTGGATCCCGTGCAGTTCGTAAAGAAAGACCCGGAGCGGCAACTTGGGAAAATGGCGCTCGTTCTGGATCGCTGCGAGGCGGTCTGCTGGATGAAGCCGGACACAGAATTACGATCAGAGGACTTGATCCGCGACAGCGAAATGTGTCTTGAGAGTGAGGTCCTAGTACTTTCTCCGACACTGGCAGTCCATAGACTTTCCCCTAACGAAATAGCATACGCGCCGGAGAACGACGTGATGCTTTGGACGGCGGGAAAACCGGCACCGGCTCCAGAGACTGCAGAACAAACAGAGCCAAAAGATCCTGCCGATCCGTGAGAGAACTTTCACCACTGAAAACACTGATGGGGAACACGAAAAGATCGAAAAGATACGGAATTCACAAAACAGCAATAAAAATATTTTAAAGCCTTTTGTGTCTTTCCGTGATCTCCGAGACCTCAGGGATCTCCGAGACCTCCGTGATCTCAGGGATCTCAGGGATCTCAGGGAAATTCGTGTCCGGGATCTTTTCCTTTCTTTTCAGTGTGCTTCTACAGTCCTTCTGTAATCACAGTGGTAAAAACTACGGCTTGGACCGATTCGGATCTTCCGGAAAAGTCTAAAAAAACTTGATTCTTTCTCGGATGAAACTATTTTTTCGCAAAATGGCAGCGTACTTCATGTCCCGGCGCGATGGTGACCAGTTCCGGTTCCTGGTTCCGGCAGATCTCCTTGCAGTTCGGGCACCGCGGGTGGAATTTACATCCAGACGGAAAGCAGAGCGGGCTGGGGACCATGCCGGGGATGGAGTACAGTTCACGGCGTTCGGTCGCGCTGACGTTTCCGAGTTCCGGGCGCGACGCGAGCAGACCGAGCGTATATGGATGCAGCGGATCAGAGAAAAGCGTTTTCGCATCAGCTTTTTCCACAACTTTCGACGCATACATGACGACCACTTCGTCCGACATTTCCGAAACGACGCCAAGATCGTGCGTGATCATCATGATCGACATGCCGAAAGAGCGTTTCAGTTCGTTGAGCAGCTCAAGGATCTGTGCCTGAATGGTGACGTCCAGTGCCGTGGTCGGTTCGTCTGCAATGAGAAGTTCCGGATTGCATGACAGAGCCATCGCGATCATCGCACGCTGACGCATACCTCCCGAAAAATTGTGCGGGTAATCTTTCGCACGCAGTTCCGGTTCCGGGATCCGTACTTTTCGCAGCATTTCCACCGCACGGTCATGAGCCTCCTTCTTGGTGACATCCGGAGTGTGGAGCCGAACGGCCTCGGCGATCTGATCACCGATCCTGAAAACTGGATTCAGCGACGACATCGGTTCCTGAAAGATCATCGCCAACTTGCCGCCGCGGTATTTCCGCATTTCCGGCTCGGAAAGTTTCAGGAAGTCGACCAAACTTCCGTCTTTTTCATGAAAAAGGATCTCACCGCCGGTGATTTTCCCTGGAGGGAGGATCAAGCCCATCGCGGACATGGCGGTCACAGACTTTCCGCAGCCGCTCTCACCCACAACGCCAACCGTTTTTCCGCGCGGGATCGTGAAGGAAACGTCATTCACAGCCTGTGCCGTTCCTTCATCCGTAAAAAAGGCCGTGTGCAGATTCCGAATTTCGAGTAAGGTATCATTCATAATTTTTACCAGCGGACAGGTTTTAAAATTTTCAAACTTGCCCAAATATACCACATCTTCCATTTTTGTGCAAGGCTTTTCTGGCAAAAAAAACTCTAAAACTCTCAAAAGTCTTGAAATTCTCCTCTTACGACCCCGCAAAACGCTGCTTTTCTGCATATTCGGCATACTTTGCCCGTTGCACTCTTTAAATTTTTTTCATTTTCTTTCATTTTTCTCAAAATCTGCTTGACAAAGCGTGATGCTGGTTTAAAATTGAATATATAGATTTTGTTGATTGGTGGATCAGGGCGGTCCTCCTCCGCGCGAATATTTTAACGAAAGTTAGAAACCATGAAGAAAAACCGAAAACACCTTGCGGCTCTGCTCGCAGCAGCGGTCTCCGGTCTGGCCGGCCACGCACTTTTGGCGGACGTCACGATCTCCGAAGGAGTCTATACGCTGACCGGCGAAGACACGCTTGACGGGAACGTCACCATCGCAGAAGGCGCGACGCTGCAGATCACGAACGGATATCGGCTCACTAATAAATTCTATGGTGCCGGCACGATCGAGTATGCTGTGGCGGATGCTGAATTCAGACCCTTTAACTCCACACACGCTCAAAATCTTGCGGATTTTGAAGGAGTATTCAAAATCACCAGCAATAACGTCTACTTCGAGACGAACGATCTGACTGAGAAAGTGACCATCAGTCTGAACGGCGGCATTATCCGGAATCACTCGAATTCCTACACGCTGAAAAACCCCATCGTCATCGACAGCGCAAACGGCGGTGTCCGGCCCGGATGGGGCGGTAAATCTCTTACGCTTTCCGGAAAGATCTCCAACGGTGCGGCCGACACGCTGAATATCGTTGAGGATACAAACACCGGCAGCAGTGCTTCATGGGTCATCCTGACCAATCCGGGAAACGACTACACCAACACGGTCGTGAACCACTACCTGCGCGTCACGGCGACCGGCGCACTCGGAACGGGGACCGTCACGGTCAACTCCGGCAAAACGCTTGACCTGACCTCCACGGAATTCGCCGCTTCCCGTCTCGCGAACAGCGGGACCGTCACCAGTTCCAGCACAGGCGATCCGGCGATCCTGACGATGGATGCCGCAGTCGGCGGGACCGTCTCGGGCAACATCCAGATGATCGTTCCCAACGGCACCGACTTCACGAACGCCAACTACTCGCACACCGGCGGGACGATCTTTCGAAATACGTCCGGAGACGTCAACTATGTTCACTACGGTTCGTCTCTGGGAAAAGGAACCGTTACGCTGGAAAACGGCATCATCATGAATCAGACGTACTCGCTCGCCATTCCCCAGGACATTGAGATCAAGGGAACGGACGTTTCGATCCGCGGCGGATACGCAACCCAGCCCAACTCCGTTGGACTCACCGGAAACATCTCCGGGACCGGGAAACTCACGTTTAACAAAGGCGAAGGCGGTCCCGTGCCGATCTACCTTTCCGGTACGAATACCTACTCCGGCGGGACTGCGTTCGGCAATACCGGCGGCACAAACCGCATGATCCTTGACTCGAACGATGCTTTCGGCACAGGCACGGTCGACATCAGCGGGAAAAACGTCGCGTTCACGTTCAACACCGGCGGAACGTGGGGACGGACGCTTTACCACGGTGCGTTCAACACGGCAGACCCGCACTCCATCTCTCAGTACCGCCTGGACATGGACGACACCGCGAACACCAAAAACAGTTCTGCCTGGGGAACGAACCGTACGTACGGATACTCTACCGTCATTCAGGCCGAAGAGGACGTGACGCTCGAATTCGGCAAACACTTTGACGACAGCATCGCGATTTTCGTCACCGACCTGAATACCGGCACGAAAACCACCGTCATGAACAAATCGGGCGGCTGGACGGACAAAACATACGCGGACTTTACCTTCCAGAAGGACACGCCGTACCTGATCGACATTCGCCTCGGCCAGGGAACCGGCAGTGCGGGCGTCGCGATCAACGGCTCGGATCCTGTCTGCAACGGACTGAACGATGACCCGAACGACCTCGTCGGCTGCGGTGTCCGCGTGAAGGATTCCGGCAGTAAATTCTATCGTCTGACCGTTGCAGGTAATGGAGACTGGGCGTTTACCGACGGTTCTATTAAGACTGCGGCGCAGGACCGTGAACTGAAAAACGACCTGAACATCGGCACGCAGACCGTCCAAGTCGAAAATGCCGGCATGGGGAACGCGACAGTGTCCGGAAAGATCATCGGCACCGGTACGCTTGCCTTCAGCAGCACGTCGCTGCTCGATGCCGACACAAACGGTCTTTCCATCTTTAATGGAGCTCCGAATTCTGACGCGGACAAATTCAGCGTGACCGTCGCGGCAAACACGAATTTCACCGGAAACGGCACGATCGGCGGGAATCTGACCATGGCTGAAAACTCCACACTGGCGATCGACCAGACGCAGGACCTCGGTGCACTGACGGTCAACGGCAAACTTACGGCACAGAACATCACGCTGGATGCCATGCTTGAGGATCCCTCCTCACTCTTTGCCGTCAGCGCGGATTCTGCCGACCTGACCGGCTCGACATTGAATCTGGCTTACGTCGGTGACTTGGACCTCCTGTACTCGGTGCCGACATTCACACTTATCGAGACGAAAAACGGGATCACGGGATTCGATACGCTGAACGTGAGTTTCGACGCTCTTGGACAGGACATCGTTTTTGCCGGCGCGTTCCTTGAAAATGGGAACTTGCTCGTTTCGTTCGGTAACTCCAATTCCGTCCCGGAACCGTCGACCTGGGTGCTTCTCCTGAGTGCGATGGCCGGCATCGGCTTCCTGCGCAGGAAGAAGTAAAAAAACTTCTCGACCGGCTTTTCATAAAGAAGAGCCGGTTTGATTTAAAATATTTTCATCGTTTATTGCGGAGTGATTTTATGTTTTCTGTCATGCCCTCATATCGAAAATATTTTTCAGTCCCCGGCTGCCTTGCTTTGATTTTGGCCGGGAGCAGCTGTGTTTTGCCTTATTTTGCACAGGCTGCCGATCCGATCGTTACCCATTTTCAGGTCGCGGAAAAGGCAAATATGTCGGGAGATGCCAATAATATCTCCAACTACGACTACACTTTTCTTGGGGCATCCGGAATGACGCTCTCGAACAACCGTGCGGACTGGGTCTTCCAGCAGAACGGTAAAAAACTGACTTCGACCGATTATGTTTGTATTGCACACACTGCTGACGGATTCCGCAAGCACACTGCGAATCCCAGCGACTATGCCGTTACGGCGGTCTATCATACGTCTAGCGGATGGACGTTCTCAACGGTCCGCGCGAGCGATAAGGTCGAGGAGATCCCGAATAACTTCAGTGCGCTTTACATTCCCAAAACGTCGGATCTCAAAACCGGTTCGATCGTCACGACGACTCAGGCGGCCGCAGACTTGAGATCATACTTTGCGGAAGGAAATTTTACCGCGATGGACGGCGTACTGATCGCGTGCGGCGGATTGACGGAAAGCAACGTCACGAACAATTTCAGCTGGAATCCGCACTATAACATCTACGCAAGTCTGGATACGGCAAACAATGGTTTCATCATCAATGCCTCGAATACAGACGGCGCAACGACGACCAGCAATAATTACACGATGAATTATGCCTTTATCCCTCATGGAACGGAAGGGACCGTGACCGGCAGTGCAGTAATGCGTCAGACAAGCGGGACCAACTGCATTTTTACATACGGAGGGGAAGGATACACGATCGAGTACATCCGGGCGGGCGAATTCAAACTGACGCTGGATGATTACTCGGCCGCGGACGGGATCCTGATGATCAACGGAATGACCGACAAATATAATAACCAGAAAGCCGGCGACTATTCGCACGATAATATTTATGCGGTCTCGCTTACTGACGATCAGAAATCGTTCCTCATCAAGTCGCTGGACATGAACAATGACCGGGTATTTTCGGCAAATACCGAATTGCAGAACGGGGCGTTCTCCTTCGCGTTCGTTGCGTATGACGCAACACTGAAAGCTCCCGAGTCCGGTTTTTACCGCAGCGGATTCGATCCAGCGGGAAAAGATTATGCCGGTTCTCTGATCGAAGTCTCCGACATTACGACCTCGTCCAATTTCACGAATCGCAACCTGCGTACCAATGAGCTTTCGTCGCCGTACATTTCGGTCTCGAACAACAATACGGCAGATTATAATCTGTTCGTAAATGGAAAAGGTTTCTCGGATTCGAATGGTATTTTCATTACGACGACTGCGCAGAATGACGCTCCGAATATTCCGCAGGTCTTCATAGACGGCGACTATGCCGCGATTTCGACGGTCAATATTTCCGGTCAGGAAACGGACAGCAGCGTCGCATTCGGCTACTTTCCTGTCAGTTCCAATCAGTGGGTCGCCAACTCGGTCACGAACAGCGGCACACTTACGAAACGCTCCAGCGCGGCTGCGTCGCTTGCCGCAGTTTCCAACGGCGTGCAGAACTACAGGATCGACGGGGTGGATTCCCGCACAGACGGCATCCTGCTCGCAACGGGACGCACGAACAACGCGAAATACCTCATCAGTGCGTCTCCGCAGGCTGACGGTTCCTGGGAGCTCAATACGTATGAAGCGGATACGGGTGCGCTTTCCATGAACTCCTACGATCTTCTCTTTCTTCCGTACGGTGACGAAAACGGAGGATTCATCTCCGGATGGATCGACGGCGAAACGGGCAGTGCGAACAGCAGTTTCGGATACTTTGATCTGGAAAAACACGCGGAAGGCGTTTTTGAGCTTTCGATCGGTGAGAACCTGAGTGCGGATGACGGTTTTCTTCTCCTTGGTCTTGCCGGTGACGAAAACGAAGATCCCTACCATGGGCTGATTTCTTACGAAGTGACGGATGACGCGACGTTCATGATCAACATTCGCGCTCTTGACGCAGCTCATACTCTGGCAGATGCGGACTTTATGTTTGCGTTCCTGTCCACCAGCGGCAAACTGCAGGAACAGGTCCCGGAACCGTCGACGTGGGCGCTTCTTATGTGCGCGATGGCCGGCATCGGTCTCCTGCGCAGAAAGAGGTAACAGAAAGAGGCAAACGAGAGCAGCTTTTTCAAGAGGCCGGAAGTTCCGCAGATCCGAAAATTTGCGGGACTTCCGGCAACGCCGCAGAGCTCAAGATCACCGTACCGCCCTCACTCTTTAAGCAGTTCCTCCAACAAATGCTCAAGTTTTTCCGGTTTCGGCCGAACAAAACGAGGAAAGTATGATGCTGCGTTTCGAGACCACTCGGAGTACTGAGCAAACAGCATTTCCAGCCATGCGAGCAGCTATTTCGAACAAGAAAGATCAAATTCCATCCTCCTTTTTTTTCGTTCCGCTTCCTCACGGAACCAGGCATCAAATCCAGCGTATTTTTTCTCCTTCAAGATCTTAAGATCAAGCATTTCAAAGGGAGAGATCGGAGGTATTCTATTCATTTCGCGGATCCACGCACAGGCCAACAAACCGCGGATCATATCAAAAAGAGCACCGATTTGGATCTTCGAGTTGGAAAAACCGATATGTTTTTTTTCCGCATAGCGAAAATAATATTGTGACCCCTTTACCGGCTGAAAATATTCCGGCATCAAAGAACGGATCCTGGCACGCAAGCTCCCTTTCTGTCTGTAATTGATTGAAGAAAGAAACAATTCATAGACTGCTGGATGGCAATTCGCAAAGAGTTTCAGAAAGTGTCGAATATCCAGACCAGTAAAATCGAGGTTTTGATATTTCGAAGGCCAATTTATCAAATTTTGACCGTATTCCTCATTCAAGCATCGTTCCGAGGCGTTCTTTCGATAGATGAATCTGACATCATACCTGCTGTCAAGCGAAGGATATCCGCGCGCACGGCGTCCATATTCTGCGGCATAAAGGATCTGAATATTTCTTTCTTCTTCAATTTCCAACAGTTCCTGCCGGATCACATTACTTTCGACACCCATCTTTTTCATGCTGGAACCACTTTCTAAACACTAAATTTTATATTTTCGCACGCCGAAGTCTCACTATTTATCAGCCCCAGCCATACTTCTCGGGCGAACTTGAAAATATCTGGAGAAATTTTCATTTTTTTGGAAAAGTTTTTTTCGGAAAACTTGACAAAAAACCGGAATATGATAAAATGACGCGCACTGGGAGCCGATTGGATCCCAGGCTTGATTCGATACCAGATTTTTTTGGGAGATTTCAAAATGAAACAGGATCTTATTGCCATTCTTGACCTTGGCAGTGAAGAAAATTCACGTCTTGCCAGAGGGATCCGTGCGCTGGGCGTCTACAGCGAGATTTACGCTCACGACATCACGGAATCCGAGCTTAAAGCGATCGCGAATCTCAAGGGGATCATCATCAACGGCGGAAAAAACGACGTCGTGGACGGTCTCAAGATCGCGGCAGGCGATTGGGTCTACGATCTGGGAGTCCCTGTTCTGGTCATTGATCACACGCGCGGAAAGAAGGCGCAGGACTGGGATGCCGTTCCGGAATGCGACGGCGAGATGTGCGAGCAGCTCAAGCCGTTCATTTTTGACGTTTGCCAGGCCGAGGCCAACTGGAATATGAAGAACTTCGTCGCGGACCAGGTCGAACTGCTTCGTCAGCAGATCGGCGATAAAAAGGTCCTCCTGGCCCTCTCCGGCGGCGTGGATTCCTCGGTCGTCGCGGCACTGTTGGTGAAAGCGATCGGCGAGCAGCTCTACTGCGTGCACGTGAATCACGGACTCATGCGCAAGGGCGAGAGCGAGATGGTCGTGGAAGTTTTCCGGAACCAGCTCAGTGCGAATCTCATTTACGTTGACGCTTCCGAGCGTTTCCTCACGAAGCTCGAAGGCGTGGCCGATCCGGAACAGAAGCGCAAGATCATCGGCGGCGAATTCATTCGCGTCTTTGAGGAAGAAGCGCGTAAACTGGACGGAATCGAGTTCCTCGGTCAGGGCACGATCTACCCGGACATCGTGGAAAGCGGAACGAAAACCGCGAAGATCGTGAAGAGCCACCACAATGTCGGCGGTCTTCCGGAAGACATGCAGTTCGAGCTGGTCGAGCCGCTGAAGTACCTCTTCAAAGACGAAGTGCGCGCGTGCGGCGTCGAGCTTGGCCTTCCGGCGGAGATGGTCTACCGTCAGCCGTTCCCGGGTCCGGGACTTGGCGTGCGCTGCATCGGAGCGATCACGCGGGACCGTCTGGAATCTCTGCGCGAGGCGGACGCGATCCTGCGTGAGGAGTTCGCCAACGCGGGTCTGGATCAGAAAGTCTGGCAGTATTTCGCGGTGATCCCGGACATCAAATCGACGGGCGTGAAGGACAACGCGCGCTTCATGGGCTGGCCGGTCGTTCTGCGTGCGGTGAACACGATCGACGCGATGAACGCTTCCATCGAAGAGATCGAGTGGCCGGTCCTGCACAAGATCACGAACCGCATTCTCGCGGAAGTGGACGGCGTGAACCGTGTTCTCTACGACATGACGCCCAAACCGCCGGCGACGATCGAATGGGAATGATCTTCCCTCATTTCTGAATCGACTAGAATCTGAAAACACCAGCCTGAACGCGGGTCCAGACCTCCTGAACTCCGTGTTCAGGCTTGGTTTGCGTCTGAAACACCTAAAGGAGAAACAAAATGGCATTTGCAGGAAACGGAGTTGAGAGAAGGAAGGCGGCGAAGAAGTTCGCGGAGGACTGGAAGACGAGAGGGGACGAGAAGAGCGACAGTCAGTCGTTCTGGCTTGCGTTTTTGCGGGAGGTCCTCGGGGTCACGGAGCCGGAGAAGGTCATTTCTTTTGAGGAGCGGGTGAAACTCGACCACACGAGTTTCATCGACGGGCACATTCCCTCGACGCACGTGCTCATCGAGCAGAAAAAACGCGGCGTGGATCTCCGAAGTCCCATCCGGCAGTCTGACGGTACGCTTTTGAGTCCGTTTCAGCAGGCGCAGCGCTACTCGGCGGCGCTTCCTTACTCGCTGCGTCCGCGATGGATCATCACGTGCAATTTCGAGGAATTTCTCATCTACGACATGGAGAAACCGACGGGCGAGCCGGAGTCCATCCTGCTTCAGGACCTGGGGAAGGAATACTATCGGTTTGACTTTCTCGTTGAGGAAAAGGACGAGCTGCTTCACCGTGAGGAAGAGGTCTCCATTCAGGCGGGCGAGCTGGTCGGGAAGCTCTACGATGCCATTCTCAAGCAGTACATCGACCCGACGAGCAAGGAGTCGCTGCACAGTCTGAACATTCTCTGCGTCCGGCTCGTGTTCTGCCTGTACGCGGAGGACGCCGACATCTTCGGGCACTTGCAGTTCCACGACTACATTCGAAGTTTCGCTCCGCGAGACGTGCGCCGTGCGCTGATCGATCTTTTCCGCGTCCTGAACACGAAGGAACAGGACCGCGATCCGTACCTGGACGACCGTCTCGCCGGTTTTCCGTATGTCAACGGCGGGCTGTTTGCTGACTTGGAGGTCGAGATCCCCCAGTTCACACAGGAGATCGTCGATCTCATCCTTCACGACGCCAGCGAGGATTTCGACTGGTCGCAGATCAGCCCCACCATTTTCGGTGCCGTTTTCGAATCGACTTTGAACCCTGAAACGCGCCGAAGCGGAGGGATGCACTACACGTCGATCGAGAACATCCACAAAGTCATCGACCCGCTCTTTCTCGACGAACTCCGTGAGGAATTCGAGGCGGTCAAGGCGCGGAAAATGCCGAAAGACCGTGCAGCCAAACTCGATCTTTTCCGCGAGAAGCTCTCGAAACTTACGTTCCTTGACCCCGCGTGCGGTTCCGGAAACTTCCTGACGGAGACGTACATTTCGCTCCGCCGGCTGGAAAACGAGGCGCTCCGGATCAAGTTCAAGGAAAACATGGTCATGGACTTCACGGACGCCATTTGCGTCTCGATCGGTCAGTTTTACGGCATCGAGATCAACGATTTTGCCGTCACGGTCGCGAAAACCGCCCTCTGGATCGCGGAATCGCAGATGATGCGCGAAACGGAAGAGATCATCAATGCCGACCTCGACTTCCTCCCGCTCAAATCCTACGCAAACATCATCGAAGGAAACGCCCTCCGCACCGATTGGGAAACCGTCGTGCCCAAGGATAAGCTCAATTACATTATGGGAAATCCGCCTTTTGTAGGTGCGCGTTGGATGAGTAAAGAACAAAAAGATGAATTATTAAATGTACTTGGGCCTAAATGGAAAAATGCAGGTAATCTTGATTATGTTTCCTGCTGGTACAAAAAAGCCGCTGATTTAATTAAAGATACACAAATTCATGCAGCATTAGTATCCACAAACTCTATTTCACAAGGTGAAAGCGTTACAAATCTCTGGAAACCATTGTTCGAAATGGGGATACAAATCAATTTTGCTCATCGTACTTTCCGTTGGGATAGCGAAGCAAGCATCAAGGCGCAAGTGCATTGTGTTATAATTGGTTTTAGTTGTGCACCTTCCTATAGACCCAAAGTTATATATACGGCAGAGCGCCCTCTTGTAGTGACCAATATCAATGGTTACTTAGTTGATGCTAACAATGTTTTTATAGAAAATCGAAGCAACCCATTATGTAATGTTCCAAGCATTGCTATGGGCAATCAGCCTATAGATGATGGGAATTATCTGTTTTCTTTAGAGGAAAAATCCGAGTTTATAAAAAAAGAGCCACTTTCGGAAAAGTGGTTTAAACCTTGGTATGGTGCTCAAGAGTTTATAAATCAAGAACCTCGGTATTGCTTATGGTTGGGTGAATGTCCGCCAAACGAACTGAGAAAAATGCCTGAATCCTTAAAACGTGTTCAAGCTGTTCGAGAATTTAGATTATCAAGCAAACGAGCAGCCACATTAAAGTTGGCAGATATACCTACCCGTTTCCAAACAGAAAACATGCCAAGAGGAAGGTTTATTGTTATTCCCGAAGTTTCCTCTGAGAAAAGGAAGTACGTTCCCATGGGATATATGGATGATAGTGTCCTTTGTAGCAATAAACTCCGCTTGATGCCGAATGCGGAATTATATCATTTTGGAGTATTAACATCAAATGTACATATGGCTTGGATGAGAGCCGTATGCGGACGGTTGAAGAGTGACTATGATTATTCAATCAAGATAGTTTATAATAATTTCCCATGGTGTAATCCGACCGTTGAGCAAAAAAAGAAGATTGAGGAAACTGCACAAGCAATTCTTGATGCTCGCGCACTCTATCCCGATTGCTCTTTGGCAGACCTTTACGATGAGGTCGCAATGCCGCCCGAACTCCGCAAAGCACACCAAGCAAATGACCGGGCCGTGATGCAGGCGTACGGCTTCGACGTGAAAACGATGACCGAAAGCTCCTGCGTCGCGGAACTGATGAAACGGTATCAGGACTTGACGGGTCAGTGACGCGTCACGCTCGCGCAAGAGCCGTAAAACGGCAAAAAATTCCGAAAATGGTAATTTTCATGCGGGAAAATTTCGATATTTAAAGAAGGTATCCGCATTTGTGTTTTTCCCGATCCGTTCCCGTTTCCAGTCGCCATGGATCCGAAAGTATCCCTCATCATTCCGATTTTTAATGCAGAAAAGTACCTTGCACAGTGTCTTGACTCCGCGGCGAGTCAGACGCTGCGCGAGATAGAGATCCTTTGTATCAACGATGGCTCCACCGACCGCTCCGCGGAAATTCTGGCTCAGTACGCAGCCCGCGACTCACGGATCAAGGTGATCCACCAGGAAAACGCAGGTCCCGGTCCCTCCGCAGCACGGAATCGCGGTCTCGATGCCGCACGCGGAGAGTACATTGCATTCATGGACGCCGACGACTGGTGCGAGCCTGAAATGTGCGAAACGGCCTACAGACTGGCCCTCGAACACGATGCGGAACTCGTCCAGTTCAACTTTTTTGAAGAATACGGTCAGAAAACGCGGCCATGGAAGAAAAATCTAAAAGAAACGCGCGTCTTCACGGAACTGCACGACCGGTTCGTTTCCGCCGAAATGCTCGCACTAACGGTCTGGACGCGTCTTTTTCGGCGTTCCTTTCTGGAGGATCACGCGCTGCGCTTTTTGGAAGGGTACATCTGGGAGGATAACTATTTCAGCATGCTCGCAGCACTCCACGCCCGTCGTATCGTGCATTCAGAAGCCGTACTTTACCACTATCGCCGCGGTGTAGGTCTCTCGGAAAAGGGGTGGTGGAACCAAAATTTTCCCCAACAGACAAATGTCCATCTGCACATGATCCCGGTTTGGACGGCGATCCTGCAGGATACGGAAAAACTGGCATTTCCGGAACGGATCCGGCAAGAACTCATTTTTCGGAAACTGAAAATCTTTTCGCACACATTCCGGAAACTTGCCGCCCCAGAACAGAAAGCGGAATGCCTCCAGATGCTCCGCCGCGCATTAACGTTTGAAGATCTGCGATTTCTGAAAGCTCCTGGGGATTTTCGTCTCCCTCTGAAATTAAAGATCTTCTACGCCTGGCTGTTTGACCAGAAAGGCGCGTGGCTTGGGAAACTCTGGCTCGGAAAGCGTCCGGAGCTCCCGAAAAAACGCAAATGAAACACGTTACGTCCCGTTTTTGGAACGCCGTCTCTGCAGGATCCGAAGCGTCTGGACAGCGTATCGCCGGATCCGCATTCCGACCTGCAAAACATTACGGGCGATCCCCAGCAGCGGAGATCTGATCTTCCGTTTCGTTCCGATCTCAGAAACCTCACTCATAGGATCCAGAGAGATCGGACACGGCATCAGACTCGCTTCGCGCACATTCAGCCACCCGCGATGCAGCGCCAGATCGTAAGGAAGCCGCATCGGCATCAGGTTTTTCAGGAGCGATTCCGCGCCTTTTCGCGAAACGACATACGCCGCGGCATACGCAAACCCCGTCACGTTCGTTCCGATCGCAGTTCCGCACGGCAATTTTCTCCACACATGAAACCCCTTTTCCCGGCATTTTGCCGCCCGAAGCAGATCCCAGCCGGATACATTCAGACACTCGCACAGCACATTCATTAGGTCGGCACTCGGTACGACATCATCTTCACAAATGAGACAGAAATCATGATCCGTCGCCAGGAATTCCTCCATCGCCTTCATGTGGCTCGCATAGCACCCGATCTCGCCAGGTACAGCCCCTCTCCCCGCATGCAAGGCAAACGAGAGCGGAAAAAAACGGATCGGCATCGGCTCCTCCAGCGAACGGACTTCGATCCCCGGTATCCGGCGCACAGTCAGCGGTATCTGCGAAAAATTCGTTTGGATCTTCTCCCAGCGTTCCGGACTTCGGTCCAGATTGATGACGCAGCAGATCAGCGTTTTTTCACGTTCCATGCACACCCTCTTTTTTCATCTCAAACGCATTTTTGCGGAAAAGCGAAAAGATCCGACACCATATCCCGGATCGGTTTGTTCGAGCAGACCAAGTAACGCCCGCTGAAGAGCTCCGCCATCCACAGAGGCAAACGCAGCCAGAACGACTCGTGTATCCGGACGCGACTTTTAAGGTGCATCTGCATTTTTCGCACCAAAAGAAACTCCGGTCTCTCCAGAACGGCTTCATGATCCGAAAGATTTTCGACTAGATCCTGCCAAAACCGCAGCGCAGGCAAAATGTGCCGAATGTCGGAGTGACGGCAGATCGAATTCCAAAGCCTCCGCAGCGGATTCCGTACTTTCCCGGAACGTGTCGTCGCATTCTCGCCATGACGCCGAAAATACATACACACCTCCGGCACGACACGTACCTGACTCAAAAATCCAAGCATCATGTAAATATATCCGTCGAAAACGACCGGGAGAAACTCTTCTCTGCGAAACAGGACCTCCCGCTGAAATGTTCGGCAGGCCATATTGTGCGCAGCCCAGCCCCACCGACGCCGTTTAAAAAGAGTGCGGAAACTGTTCTCCTTTTCAAGATGCCGCGTTAAATGGCTTTCATGACAGCCAAACGGGATCCGTTTTCCGAACGCGTCGACCCGGTGATCGTAGCTCAATACAAGATCGACTTCCGGTTCCCGCTCAAAAACAGAAAGCATTTTTTCCATCTTTTCTGGAAGCCAGATGTCGTCCTGGTCACAGAAAAAAGTCACTTCCTTCTCGCAAAGGAAAAACGTCTTCCGAAAATTTCCCACAAAGCCAAGATTTTTTTCGTTCTGAAAAATACGAACTGGAAAAGGTGCCGTTTCCGCAAAACGATGCAGGATCTCCATCGTCGCATCGGTCGAACCATCATCACAAACGACCAGTTCATCCGGCAGGACCGTCTGTTTTGTCAGAGAGTCCAACTGCTCCTGAAGATATTTTGCACCATTGAACGTAATGAGCGCGACGGATGCTGTGGGCGGCATAAAGTTCTCCTTTTTCTCTAAAACGTCAATTCTCTCCCATTTTATCTATGGTTTAGAAGCATGTCAAGACTGGAACTCTGCATTTTCATTTTTTTCAAAACATTTCAAGAGCTTTTTTTGACTCTGCCCATTCAGACGGCTTGTTTTTTCCCGCAATTTTCGTATAATGGAGAGAGAAGAAAAGAACACACACCCCGCCACCCCAAGAAAAAATCCGGAAAAGGACCCGCCCAATGAGAATTTTATCCTGCCTGAACATCGTATTTTTCTGCGTTTTCACCGCAGTCAGCGTTTTCGACTCCGTCTGCGTTCTTGGCCAGAATGCGGCCGTCGAGGATGCGCGAGTTGAGAAAAAAGGCGATTTTTTCGTTGCGAAAAACGGAAACGACGCCTGGAGCGGAACGCTCGCCGCTCCGAACGCCGACGGAACAGACGGACCATTTGCGACGCTGGAAAAAACGCGCTCTGCCGTGCGGTCTGCATTTTCAGAAACTCCGCGTCCCTACTGCGTCATCGTCCGAGGCGGACTTTACGAGCTGACGCAGACGTTCACGCTGGACGCACAAGATTCCGGACGCGAAAATGCCCGGATCACGTGGAAAGCCCAACCCGGCGAGACTGTGCGTCTGAGTGCCGGAAAGTACCTGAATTCCTGGACCAAAGTGACCGATCCTGCCATTCTTGCACAGCTTCCGGAATCGGTCCGCGGCGAGATCGTGCAGGTGGATCTGAAAGCTGCCGGCGTCGAAAATTACGGATCGCCGAAGGGGGGAGGGATCGAGCTTTTCTTCAACGGTCAGCCGATGACGCTTTCCCGCTACCCGAACGCGGATTTTGTGAAGATCGTGAGCGTTGACGTAAATGAAGAGGTCAACGTCCGCGGCACGATCGGCGACAAAGTCGGTAATTTCAAGTTCGACGATGAACGGATACTCGCCTGGCGCACCGAAAAAGATCCCTGGGTCCACGGCTACTGGTTCTGGGACTGGGCAGAAGAACGCCATCCGGTCGCCGAGATCGACGCGGAGACGAAAACTCTGAAAGTCAAACCGCCGTACCATCACTACGGCTACCGCAAAAATCAATGGTTCTACGGATTCAACCTTCTCTGCGAGATCGACCAGCCCGGCGAATATTACGTAGACCGCGAGACGGGCATCCTCTACTTCTACCCGCCTTCAGAAGTGAAAAAAGACACACTGGCCGTCTCGGTACTTGACTCCGCCGTCAAAATCAAATCGGACTGGGTCACGTTCCAGAACTTCACGCTGGAATTTTGCCGAGCGACCGCACTTTCCATGCACGGGACGAATGACTTGGCCGTCGGACTCACCATTCGGAACTGCAGCGGGACGGGAATCAGCGCAGAAGGAATGGAGCAGACCGTCTACGGATGCCTTCTCTTCAACCTCGGAAAGAGCGGCATCAACATGAGCGGCGGGGACAGAAAAACGCTTACGCCGTCCGGAAATCTCGTCTCGAACTGCGAGGTCCGCGATTACGCACGGATCCAGAGAGTTTACGCTCCCGGAATTTCCATCCACGGCGTCGGAAATACCGCGTCGCACAATAAGATCTACGATGCGCCGCACATGGGGATGGGATTCAGCGGAAACGAAAACCTGATCGAGTTCAACGAGATCTTCAACGTCTGTTTCGAGTCCAACGACGCCGGAGCGATCTACACCGGACGGAACTGGTCCATGCGTGGAAACGTGCTGCGGTTCAATTACCTCCACGACATTCAGGGTTTCCAAAATCGCGGATGCGTCGGGATCTACCTTGACGACCAGTTCTCCTCGGCAGAAATGTTCGGAAACATTTTCGTAAACGTGACCCGCGCAACGATGATCGGCGGAGGGCGCGATTGCCGGATCGTGAACAATATCTTCATCAATTGCCAGCCGTGCGTACACTTGGATGCCCGCGGTCTCGGCTGGCAGAAATACTTCACGGAAGACTGGATCAAAACGCTGAAAGAGACCGGAAAGCATCTCGGCATCGCGATCCATGAGGAACCGTACGCCTCGCGCTACCCGAAACTCAACACGATTTTGGAAAATCACCCCGGCACGCCCGTCGGAAACATCGTCGCAAATAATGTGTGCGTCGGCGGCAATTTCGGTGACAATCAGTCGGGACAGTGGAAAGGAACTTCCATCTGGGCCGGCGCGAAGGAGTTCAACACGATCGAGAACAATCTGATCGATGAAGACCCCATGATCGAGGACTGGGAAAATGGAAACTTCACGCTGAAAGCCGATTCCCCGGCACTAAAGACCGGATTCCGTCAGATACCCTGGCAGAAGATCGGGCTGACGGAAGACGCGCTTCGCGCAAAATAGTTCACGGTCCCGCGTCAAACAGTCTTCCAGACTGCCGTTCTGAAAAAAGGCCCGAAAAAAAGAGAAGATCGGAGAAAAAAATGATCCAGAGCCAATACGATTTTTCAATGCCCGGCCGCATCGTCTTCGGCTGGGGACGAACGAAGGAACTCCCAGAGCTGATCCGCCCGCTAGGTCGCAGAGTTCACATTTTTTGCGGATCTCGGACGCTCTTCAACTCTCCTAGATTTGCCGCTCTGCTCGATCTTCTCCAAAACGCCGGTCTGGAACTCGCAGAAACGGCTCTCCAGATGGGTGAACCGACCGTTCAGGACGTGGATCGGCTGGCAGAATTGAAATTTCGGATGGGCGTTTCAGCCGAAAACGGAGACGTTTTTCTCGGTATCGGCGGCGGATCGGCGATCGATCTGGCGAAAGCAGTCGCGGCGATGGTCCCGAACTGGGAACTCGCGGAGAAGAATGCCGCACCGTCCGGCCCGTCTGTCCAAAATTTCCTCGAAGGTGTCGGGATCGGGCTGAAACTCGAAAAAGATCCCATCCCGACCGTTTTCCTGCCAACGACTGCAGGTTCCGGTGCAGAAGCGACGAAAAACGCAGTCATCGCATCTTTCGACCCGCCGTTCAAAAAAAGTCTCCGCGATGTGCGTCTTTTCGCCCGGGCGGTCCTCATCGACCCGCAATGGACGGTCTTTAACTCCCCGGAAGTCACAGCATGCAGCGGAATGGATGCACTGACGCAGCTTTTCGAGAGTTTCCTTTCCCGCAAAGCCGCGCCGATCCCGCAGGCGCTCGCACTTCAGGGACTGAGTCTCGGATTCCACGCACTGGGAACGGCATTCCGCGACCCGGAAAATCGCGAAGCCCGCGAAAAAATGGCGCACGCCGCCTTTCTTTCCGGCGTTTGTCTCGCAAATTCCGGTCTCGGCCTTGCTCACGGTATCGCACCGGCACTCGGAACTCATGCGCAGCTCCCGCACGGAAAAGCATGTGCGCTCCTCCTCTCCCACGCACTGCGCCTCAACGCAGACGTCTGCAGGGAACGCCTCCAGATGCTCGCGGCGGCGCTGTTTCCCAAAGTTTTCTTCTCGAATGAAGATTCCGCCGTGGAAAAACTCATTTACGAGGTGAACGTCCTGACGAACTCGCTCCAGATCCCGCGGCGTCTTTCCGAAGTCGGAGTCCGTTGGGAACAGCTTGCAGCGATCGCAGCCGATTCCAAAGGAAACAGCATGAACGGAAACCCCAAAATACTGAATGAAAAAGACGTACTGAAGCTCCTTGAGGAGATTTTTTGACGCAGGATAAACGCGTTTTAGCCGTAAAATCACGACGTAAACCGGTACGCAGTTACCAGATGGCCCCTTTTTTTACCTCCAGGGAGTCTTTTATGAAAAGATCCAGCCGCCCCTACCGTTTTCCCCATTCCCGCCGTTCCTTTTTGAAAAAGAGTACTTTCGCGCTCTCTGCACTCACACTCGGTCCTCTTGCCCTTCCGACCCCCATTCCCGCTGCGGTTTTGGGGCTGGACGGAAACGTACCGGCAAGTGAAAAGATCCTGCTCGGAGGGATCGGGATCAATCACCGCGGCGGATACGATCTGAGTTTCTTTCTAAATCAGCCGGATGTTCGTTTTACGGCGATCGCCGACGTCGCGCGCACACGCAGGATCAAAGTCAAAGCACAGGCAGAAGAAGCGCAGGGAACTTCTGACGTCGCGATGTACCGCGATTTCCGCGAACTGCTGGAACGTTCAGACATTGACGCGGTCCTCATCGCGACCGGGGACCGATGGCATGCGCACGCCTCCATTTATGCCGCGCGGGCCGGAAAAGACGTCTACAGTGAGAAACCGTGCGCCATTTCGATCGATCTTTGCCGGAAACTTGCCGAAACGATGAAGCTCTACGGAACGGTTTTTCAAGGAGGGACGCAGCGTCGAAACGTCCGTAATTTCCGCAGCGCGTGCGAACTGGCACGAACAGGAAAACTCGGAACGCTCCATACGGTACACGCCTCGATCTACTACCTCGAGCACACTGCAAAATGGCTCCCCGAGCAGCCGCTGCCGGATCGGGAGGAATTCGACTGGGATCTCTGGCTAGGTCCCGCACCATGGCGTCCGTTCAACGAAGCGTACGCCGGAATCGGAAAGCACCATTGGTCCCAGTGGCGCGGTCAGTATGATTTTGATTCAGGGTTCCGCCATCTCGACTGGGGAGCACATACCGTGGACCTCTGCCAGTGGGCACTGGGAATGGACGGCACCGTCCCGGTGAAGTACTGGGCGGAGGGAAACCGAATGTTCGCACTGTACGAAAACGGCGTCAAGCTCGTCATGCGGCCGGACGGCTGGCTCGGACTCGGAACGTGCCCCGTGCGTTTTGAAGGTACGGATGGCTGGGTCGAGACCGGTGACAGCGGGAAAATGCTCCTCTCGAACGACGCACTTCAGCCCGTTTACAGCGATATTGAAGGGACGGATCCGCGCGATCACGTCCGCGATTTCCTGAATTGCGTGAAAAGCCGAAAGCAGCCGGTCTGCAACGCGGACGTCATCCGTTCCTCGCACATTGCGTGCCACGTCTCGGCTTTGAGCTGGTTCCTGGGACGCGAACTGAATTTTGACCCGAAAACGGAAACGTTCATCAACGACCCGGAAGCCGACCGGCTCCGTATCCGCGCGAGCCGGGAACCGTGGATCCTTTAGAAAAATTCGGTCTGTTCGTTTCCGAAACGTTCTGCACAGACACATAAACGCTCGGCCTTCCACTTGGCAGACCGGGCGTTTTTCACTTTCTTGACGTTTGACTCAAGATCAAAGTCCGTTTTTTGCATTTTTTCCGGAACGCTTTCCATACGCGATCCCCATCGCTCCGAGTACGAGAAAGATCCACGCAGACGGCTCCGGAACTCCGGATCCCGGTTCAGACGGAATGGACGGCACGCCATAGACGGCGAAAAACGAGTTACCGTCCTGTCCAAGAGAAAGCATTTCGTCGGAGATCTCAAGCAGGAAATCTCCCAAAGCAGCAGTGAATTCACTCGACGGCGCCTCTTCCAGCTCCACGAGCTTCACGAGGTCGCAGTCCGCCGCGTTCTCGAGCAAGAAATCTCAGCCGTAATTTCCGCGCCCTCGCTCCAGACGATCTCATCTGCCGTCAGGAGTGCCGTTTCGGTGTTCAGATTGAACGTCGTCCCCGAAGTACTTCCTGCCGTCATTTTGACTGCGTATCTATTGAGCGTTCCGCCGTCGAGATTGAACGTCGTAGTTCCCTCGCCGAGCCAGATGACGCCGCACGCCGGGTCACCGTCCGTCGTGTATTTTCCGGGAACGCCAAGCGATAGCGTACCGCCGGAGAGATTCAGCGTTGCCGGAGAGATTCAGCGTTGCCGGAGAGATTCAGCGTTGCCGCTGCCGACGTTTTGATTTTTGGAAAACGGGATCTTTTCATGGTTCTTCTGGGAAAATCTGGTTCATGGACCATCGAGGAGCAAAAATGCAACAAAAAGGACAATATATACTCCATAAAAACTTTCATTGTATTTATTTTACTCCTCAAAGAATTTCCGTCAACCAAAATTTCCAAAAAAACCTAAAAACAAAAAATCTTTCGTACAACGATCGACCGATCGCTACAAAAGACACAAAAAAAGCACTCCCGCGCAAACAGAAGTGCTTTTCATCTTCGTTTCAGCTCTCAATAGGAGCATCGACGGATCGTATTTACCGATTTTCTAGGAACAGTCGGAGCCTCTGAGGTGTCCGGTAATTCCACCTCAGAGCCAAATCGCGGCGACTGTTTTACGCGAAAAAATCAACGTCCGCGCCGAAGAGGAGGTCCAAAACTTTCGTTTCGGTGCTCTTCGCCTGTTCGCCCTCTTCCGCAATGAAGGTCTCTTCCTTCACTTTCCCGTTGTCGGTCAGCGTGTTAATGTCTTTCACGACCGGGATCGGATCGGCTTCGTCGACTGCCAGCGGTTTGACCGTCACTTCTTCGCGATCATCAGCGGCGATCTCGAAAACGCGGGCTTCCGGCATTTCCTGAAGGACCGTCTTCACGCCAGCCGTCGGATTCAGACCAGGATCAGCCATTCCGGCATCGGCACCAGCGACCGGGGACTTCATGAACGGACCGATTTCTTTGGCATCATCCGTGTACTTGATGACTGCATCATACCAGACTTTCCCCTGGTTCTTGTCGATCATCCACTGACGGTCGTAGAGATCCACGTCGCCGTCATGGTCGAAGTCTGCCCAGCTGTACTCTTTGCCGAGTTCATTGTCAAAGAGTTCGTTGTCGCCATTGAACCGGTCATTGATCGCGATCTCGCCGTCGTCGTTCAAGTCGCCAGGCACTGCATAGACCGTCGTTTCGATCGCATTGCCCTTGAATTTGAAGGCTTCGGTGTTCTTCTGGGCCACCCAGTCAACGCCGTTCATCGTGTTGACCGTCAGCTTGAAGCAGGCCAGACGTGCGGGACTTTCGATCGCCTCGCTGCTCGTGACAGTGACTTTCCAGGCACCGTCATTCTGTTTTTCGAGCGTGATCCCGTCGCAATTATCCACCAGAGTCACGGTGTACATCGGGTCGATCGTCAGAGTGAACTCAACGACGCGGCCTTCGACCAGAGCGGAAGTGTCTTCCACCCAGACTTCGACGAAAACGTTCGTCCATTCATCGACCCATTTTTCCGTGGCCGGGATCGTGTCGGCATCCGACGCGCTCGGGTTACGCAGGACGACTGCCGTCATTTCGACCGTGGCCGGAGCGTAGACCGAGGCGGTATCGGTCGGCGTACCTTCGTAGTCGGCAGAGGCGTTCGCGATGATCTCGAAATTGTACGTCGTCTTCTGTTCCGGATCCGTCAGCGTCCAGGAAGTGACGTCTGCACCAAGTTCCACCGTCGTCCATTCCGTATCGCCGGCTTTCTGGTACTTCAGCGTGTAGCTGGCAGCACCTTCCACGGCATTCCAGGTCAGTTTGATGGTGTCGTCCGAGCCGTCGAATTCCGCGTTCAGGTCGATACTGCCCATCGCGAGCTTTTCGGTCTCGAAATCGCAGGAATCTTCGGCAGAATCCTTGATATTATCGCCGTTTCCGAGTGCCTTGACCGTCGCGGTGTACTGGCGGTTCGGGTCAACGTCAACGACTTTTTCGGTTTCGGTGAGCGTCCATCTGCCAATTTCCTTGCCTTCGGCATCCTTGAGGACCAGTTCATACGCTGTCGCATTTTCGACTGCCGTCCAGGTGATGGTCGCGCTCTGCTGGGTGTCAGCGACATCCGCCGAAATTTCTGGAGTTTCAAGGTAGAGCAGCGAGGTGACGCGGTCGCCGTACTGGTTCCATTCGGAATCGACGGAGATCTTGGTGACTTCACTGACCGTCACTTCGCCCGGAGCGGAACCTTCCGCCATGACGCGGAACATGTAGGTCGTGTTCGGATCAACGGTCGCGGTGAACGTGAGGGCTTCGGCATCAACGTCGGCTTTCTTCCAAGTCTGGCCGCCGTCGGCACTGAATTCCACGACGTAGCCGGTCGCGAAATCAATGGCGGTGAAGGTGCCGGTGATCGTCGTGTCGGTGATCGCGTCACGATCGATCGTGAGGGACGGAGCGTCGAGCTGGAGCCACGTGGTCGCGGTGGCTGCAATGACTTCCGAACTGACCGTGTTCACGCCGTCGCCGATGGCCTGAATGGTCACGTCGTAGAGCGTGTCGTCATCGAGGCCGGTGATCGTGGTGGTCGTGGTTTCCGGATCGTCGACCGTGATCCACTGCTCATTGCCGTTCCCCGTTTTGTAGCTGATCATGTAGGACTGAGCACCCGCGACGGCATCCCACGTGAGCTGGATGGTGCTGGTACTGGTTCCCTCGGCTTTCAGGCCGTTTTCGGAGAAGACGAGTTTGCCCTTCGTGCTGCCGACGTAGACCGTGCTCCATTCAGAGGTTTCGGAAACACCGTCCTGACCCAGCGCACGGATCTTGAACCAGATCTGACGGACTTCATCGAGGTTTTCGATCTCGACACCGTCTTCGGTGATCGTGATGGTCAGACCATTTTCGTCGATCAGTTCAAAATCATCGGCATCCGGACCGGTCAAGCTGTACATGACCTCGTAATCCGTGCTGTTCTGGACCGCTTCCCACGTCATGGTGACGTGAGTTTCGGAGTTACTGTCCTGCGTCATGACCGGCGCGGTGAGCTTGATCCAGGTATTCGCTTCGCCATAACCGGCATTGGAATCCATGTATTCGCCCGTGCCGAGCGCGACGACTTCCACATTGTAGTTCGTAGCGGGGTTCAGACCGGTGAACGTACAGGTGGTGAAGTCAGCGGCAAAATCAAGAGTATCGACGGCATTACCTTCGGCATCCAAGAGGGTGACGCGGTAGCCGGATTCATTCTCGATATTCTCCCATGTGACGGTGATTTCGCTGGAGCTGTCGGCGGTCGCTTCGACATCAGGCGAATCAAGTTTGACTTTCGTGTTGAACGTGAAGACTTCGGACCATTCGGAGTCGTCGGCCATTTGGTCGGAGTTATTGTAGACCTTCTGTCCGGTGACCATAATGCGGAAATCGTAGCTCGTGCCGGCTTTCAGAGTGTTCGCCGTGATGGAATCCACGTCGGCACCAGCCGGAACTTCCAGATCGATCCACGTTTCCGTTCCGGTTTCGCGGTACTGGACTTTGTACGCTTTGACCTGGCTGTCTTTGTTGACCGTATCGTTCCAGGTGACGGTGATGGCCGTGTCGGTGCGTTCGCCTGCATCCAGAACCGGAGCTTCGAGTTTCGCGCCGGTCGTCTTTTCGGCATAGGACCATGCGGAATCGACGTATTCGCCGACGCCGTTGACCTTCACGCGGAAGAGGTACGTCGTGCTGTATTCGAGATCGACGCCGTTCAGGGCTTCCGAAATGAGGAACGCGCCGTAGTGCGTACCGAGCGAGTATTCGTTCGGCAGAGCGGTCCAGGTGAGTTCTTCACCGGCTTCCAGATCTTCCATCGTGCCGACACAGTATTCCAGGGAGTACGGAGTGGCATTCGCATCGGTCGAGGCACCCGGAACGAGCATCCAGCTCAAGTCGATCGCCAGCGGGCTGTCGAGAGCCGGAACGAGTGTCGGAGCCGGGAACGGAGATTTCGTCCAGCAGGACGCGGTTTCGGACCAATCGGAGTCGATCCAGCTCAGATTGTCGCCCAGAGCCATGACCTGGAACGCGACCCACGTGCGGGGAGCCAGACCGTTGACGATGTGCTGGAGGTCTTCCAGACCGTCCACGATGGTTTCGGTCCATTCGTTCTCGGCGATGGAATCTTTCGCTTCCGTGCCGGTATAGTAGCGGAGAACGTAACCGGAAGCGTTTGCCGATTCGCGCCACGTCAGGATCGCCGTGTCGGTTCCTTCCGGAGTCGCGGCGAGTCCGTCGATCGTCAGTTTCTGCGCGTTGGATTCGACCGCGCCGAGGTCCACGATATTATTGTTGAATCGATTGTTTCCAAGGACGTCTACCGTCAGGCCGGCAGAAAAGTCATTGTTTCCGGCATCGACGATCTCAGAGTCAAGCCACATGCGGAGATCGTAGGCACCGTCTTCGTTCTTCGCAAACGTGTTGGTCTCGGCATCGAAGAACGGGAAGATGGCTTCCAGGTCCGCAAGAGCCGCGAAATCCAGGTTCGGGGCGGCCGTGCCGTCGATTTCCGCATTCACGAGGAACCCGCGTTCAAATTCGGTGTTGGCGCTGGAGTAGATGCTGTTCGCCATGTAGAAATCGGCGCGGTAGCCGTAAAGTTTTTCCAGCATGGTGACGTTGGTCAGCTCGACGTCCTTAATGTAGGTCGCGATGCCGTAAACGCCTTCTTCCATGTTTTCTTCAATGTCGGCGAAGCGGGTATCCCACACGGTGGAGACGGCATTTCCGAACATGATGATGTTTGCGCCGTCCATGATGCCTTCATTGCGCACGCCGTACAGGAACGCGGAGATGTCGCCGCGGTTCGTTTCGGCATTCAGCGTGTTTTCGGCAGCAAGCAGACCGTCCACGGTCAGCGTGGAGTAGACGTTGTTTGCGATGAGATCCAGCTCGGCGAAATTATCGAGACGGTCCGTCGTGAAAGTCACGTCCGTGCCGGTAATCTCAACGCCCTTGACTTCCATATCGCCCCAGTTGTCGATGACGATGAAGGAATTCACGGAGTCTTCCGCCTTCTGATCCATAGCGTATCCGCGGAAACCGTCCATTCCGTACCATTCGTCTTCCGTCAGGTCGATGTCGGCGAAAATGTCGGTGAAGCTGACGTCTTCGAGGATCATTTCACCCCAGTTTTCCACCACGAAACCGGCGTCGGAATAGTCGCCCGTGAACGTCGTGTCCGCGATGATCAGACTTCCATCCCAGTTTTCGACCGAAACGCCGTCAAACACGAATCCGGAGATCGTGCCGGAATCGCCGTCAAAATTCACGTCGACTCCCGTGAGCGTATGGCCCGCGCCGTCCAGAACGCCGTCGCCGATGGTGATGTAGTCAATGCTTTCGTCAAACGCGATCTCCGCATTTTCCGGAACGACTGCGAGTGCTTCACGCAGGGAGGTGACGCCGTCTTCTGTGCTCACGGTATCGCTGCCAGTCGTCACGAAAACCGTGACCGTGCCGTCCGCAGCTTCGATGGTGAGGGCTTCTTCCGAAGCACCCAGTGTCGTGTCGTCGATCGAGAAATCGTTTTTGGAGGAGATCTTCGCGCGGAAATTGAATCCGTTCGTGTCGATGCGGACACCTTCCGGAAGCTCGAATTCATTTTCCGCATTGAGGTCCGCGCCAAGGTTCAGCGTCGTGTTTTCAAATTTCACGCCATCCGCAGCCATCGCCAGGAACGCATTCAGGTCTTCCAGCGAATCAATGTCGATCACCGCGTTGGAAATCACATGATCCTGCGTTTCGAGCGTGCCGAGGAATCCGCTGTCTTCCGAGCAGATCGCCGAGATGTCCAGACCTTCAACATCCAAATCTTCGCCAAGTTTCACCGTGAGACCGTCAAAATCCGCGCCCATTTCGACCAGTTCGGTGAAGGAGGCGAAATCTTCGGCAGTTTCCATCACGTAGCAGTTTTCGGCATCCCCCGGAACGTACCAGTCGTATTTTTCATCTTCGAGGACCGTGCCGTTCACCATGCGGAAAGGCAGTTTGTATTCGACCTGTTCGCCGTCGACTTCACGGAACGCGCTCTTGATTTCGACTTCCTCGCCGTTGATCATGAGGGTATCGTCGTCCGTGTAGATCGAAACTTCCAAATTGGCGTCGATCTTGAGGTTCACGTTCTGGAAGCTGACTTCCTGAAGGAACGCTTTCGCATTTTCAATACTGATGCTGACCAGCTCTTCGCCTTCGCCAACTTCGGCACCGACGAACGGAACGCCATTGAGTTCCATTGCTTTGGAACCGGAGATCGTGACGTCGGAATTCAGGCTGATGGCTTCCACACCGCTTCCGACCGTGACTTTTTCGACCGGTTCGGCTTTCGCCAGCGCGTCGCGGAAAGAAATGACTCCCTCACCGCATGCACCCGCTGCAATGTCTTCGCCCGTGTTGACTTTCAGGTCGTCCTGGTAGACTTTGTCCCAGTAGGCAAAGGCGTCAAACGGATTATCCCACGGCGTCTCCGTATACGCGCCAGTCGGCTGAAGGTCGGTGACGTATGCAGAATCCGCTTCTTCCACCGGCTGCGCATTTGCGAACGGACTGACCGCCGAAAGCATCTGGCGCGTTTCCAGCGCTTCCATGCGCAGGGAACGTTTGAGGGACTGAAGCGATTTGTTGTTCAGGTTCATTTTGGAGGTGAGTGTCATTTAAAACTCCTTTTTTAAAGTACATCGAACAAAACGACTGTATCGGTATTGCGCATTGTAGCAGTTTTGCAAAATGTAGCAATAGCAAACTTTAGTTTTTTTTCAAAAATTTGCATATTTTCTTCAAAAAAAAGAAAAAAACTAAACACTACGGGGAGATTTTAGAAAGTAAAAGTTTAAAAATGGGCAATATATTCAATATAGAAAAACTAGAAAAGACACACAACACACACAAAAAAGGAAATAAAACCAAACCAGAAGAGATTTATTTTTCAAAAATAGACAAATTGCGCAAGATACACAAGACGCACCTTTTGGTACAAATTTCATTAAGAGACACCGATCTCACTCAAAAGAAGAGAAAAAGGCATCCCGGAAATGTCCGAAATGCCCTTTGGAATGTGTTTTGAACGTTTCTGTAAAAAGCGGATCAATACGCTTTCACGACGAATTCCTTCCGTCCTGGTTTGCTCAAAAGCGCGTTGGCAGCGTCGGAGTTCGTGAATTTTTCTGCCGCGGAATCAAATTCGAGCATCGTTCCGAGCGTAAATCTCACGTCTTTCGCGATATTCAGCGCCGGTATGGCGTGCTGAACGTTCGCGAGCATTCCGTCGAGGCACGTCCGAAAGATCGGATGCCCGTCCGTCACCGCGAGACACTCTGCCAGCGACGCATCCCGACCGGTCCGATAGGAAATGTTTCCAAGGTGGCAGAAGGCTGCCGAATAGTGCCCTTCTCGGATCGGCGCGTTGAGTTTTTCCGGCGTTCCGGCCCGTACGCAGTCGATGAAGTTCACGAAATGGTTCCCCTGCTCTACCGCGTCAAATTCGACGTCGAGAGGCTGAGTTTCCCCGGAGTTCGAGATGAACGCCCCGCGGGAAATGACGCCGTCCTCGGTGAAGAACTGGGCCGTTTCGATAGGTTTCCATTCACTGTCCTGACGGCGTACGTTGCAGGAAGAGAAATAGCACGGAATGCCGTTCATTTCGTAAAGGACGGCCTGGATCGTCGGCGTTTCCCCCTGATCGCGGTACTGTGTCTGAACGGAAGAGACGATGCGTGTTCCGAAAGCCGTGATCCTGCGGGCGTGCTCGTACGGATCCCCCAGCGCGAGACGGCAAAGATCGAAGAAATGGACGCCGTTGTTTCCGATCTCTCCGTCGCCGGTGTTCCAGAACCAATGCCATTTGTACGGCACGAGATTCGCGTGGTACTCCATCTGATCGACGGGACCGAGCCAGAGATCCCAGTTCAGCGTCGCCGGCGGTTCCTGGACCGGCTCGAAACCGATGCCGTTGCGCGGACGGTTCGCGTGCGCAAACACCGCGGCAGGTTTTCCGTACTTTCCGCTTCGAAACGCCGCGGCAGCCTGACGCCATCCGTTTGCGCTGCGATTCTGCGTTCCGTGCTGGATACAGACGTTGAATCTCCGCATCGCGTTGACCAGCTGACGCCCTTCAAAGACCGTGTGCGAACAGGGTTTCTCCACGTAGACGTGCTTTCCGGTCTCGGCAGACCAGAGCGCCAGGAGCGTGTGCCAGTGATTCACCGAGGCTACGGAGACCGCATCGATCGATCTGTCCTCAATGATCCGGCGAGGATCCTGAAACGCCTGGATCTCCGTCTCGGTTTTCTCTTCCCAGCGTTTTTTCGTGCTCTCCGCACGGATCTGGTCGGGGTCTGCAACTGCAGCGAGCTGGACGTTCTCCATTTGGGTGAACTCCTTGCAGTGATCGTTTCCGCGGCTTCCGACCCCAAGAACACCCACACGGAGCCGGTCATTTGCCCCCTGTGCCGAGGCGGGAAGGTACAGGATGCCGGTCGAAACAGCGGCTGCCGTCAAAGCAGAAGATTTCATGAAATTTCGGCGGGTAAACATGATTTTTTCTCTTTCTCTTAAATGGAAGGAAGGTATACGGGCAAAAAAAGCCCCTTTTTTCCTCATATTACCAAACTCGTTCCGAAAAGTCAAGTCCCCGCCTGCACAAAAACAAAAAAATCTATTTTGTGTCTTTTGCCTGTGTCTTTTGCCTGTGTCTTTTGCCTGTGTCTTTTGCCTGTGTCTTTTGCCTGTGTCTTTTGCCTGTGTCTTTTGCCTGTGTCTTTTGCCTGTGTCTTTTGGCATTCTTTGCATCTTTTCCTGCATAATACCAATTCTTCGAGACGAATTAAATTTTACGGCAAATTTTAATTAGATCTTAATTAAATAAAAAGGAGAACGTGGTCACTATTCTCATCACTGCTGCACAGACGCATGCGAATGGCGAGATGATCACCTAGATGGTGATGTCGTTCCACTTCGGATCCTCCGTTCCTAGTGTCGGCCCGAAAATGAGTATGCTGCTTCTGACGGAACTTCAGGAACTCCGCGAGCTTCCGATCCGTCAGCTTACGGCCCGCCGGCGTTGCGCCAATGATCGGGAACCCGTGAAATTCCGCGGAAAACTGGGTAATTCCGCGGAAAACTGGGCAATTCCGCGGGAAGCTGCACATTCACGGCGGGCGAAAGCAGGTTCGTCACGCACTTTACCTAGCAACGACCGCCGGTCTGTCACGCGGAAGCGCTCCATTTCTAACACACGATGGACACCTTACCGCACTCGGCAAACCACCCGAAGTTACGATCGAGGCGTGCATTCGCAAACTCCTTGCGATCCTCTACAGCTTCATCCATACCTAAACTGCCTGGAGCCCAACTCGATTTAAAAATAATTATTTTTTCGAGGCCCTCCCCCTTGCTCCAAATACTGCTGGGGTGTTTTCAGCGGAGTACGGATGATCTGAGGGCAGTTTTCGGACAGACAAAAGCAAAAAGCCGGATCGTAATGACCCGGCTTTCCGTTTTTTATGCTGAAATATGTTGAAATAGATGAACGCAGAGCGAGTTTCTTCCGGCATTTCAGTCCGTTTTTGAAGAAAGTCTACTCTTCAGAAGTCTCCATCGAGATCCCGCGGCCGAGACGTTTACGCATTCCGCCCTGGGGCGCCGCTTCGATCATGTGGGAGGTGTCTGCCGAGGAGTAGGCAAGCAGATGCTCACGGATCTGATCCTGCTCCACCGGAGTTCCAAGATGGTCAACCGCGTCGGCAACGCCTTCGAGGACGGAACGTTTGACGCCCTGACGGATCCAATCAAAAAAGTTCATGTTTTTTCCTTTTCTTCCCTGAGTCGATTTTGTATTTTCCAGCGATCTCCCAAATCGCACACAGTCTGCGTTGAAAATTTCGGTCATTTTTCTTCTCCTGAACCATCTTTGGAACGAGCGGCCGCGCACCGCTGCAGGTCAGAAAAAACGAAAACTCCAAGCAGTATGACCCTATTCTATCAAACTTTCGCGTTTTGTAAAGAGCATCCCCGGGTCAAACTTTAACGAAAATGCAAAAAAAGCCAAAAAAACCAAAAAAACATTCTGGTGGGGCGGATTGAGTCGACGTTTCCAGTTGAGGGGTTCCGAAAGTGAGGGAAAGTTGGAAAATTTGGATAAAATTTAATGAAAATGACAAAAAAGTTAAAGAAAGTTGGTTCATTCCCTTTTCTAAAACGTGAAAATATGGTATAATTTGGATAGCTTTGACGGTGGTGCGGTCAAAGAATTCAGTATGTGATCATGGAAGGATTAGAAAAATGGCGGAGAAAAACCGAACCGGATTTTGGATCATTGGGGCATGGGGCGGAGTTGCGGCGACGGCAGTCGTTGGACTTCTGAATCTTCAGAAGCAGCTGGTGCGTCCGATCGGTCTGACGACGGAACTTCCGGACTTTGCGAACGTGAAGGGGATGCCGGCGTGGACGGATTTTGTCCCGGGCGGGTATGAGATCCGCGAATTTTCTTATGGTCAGGCGACGGATGAGCTGACGGAACAGCGAGCGCTGGAATCCGCGGTTACCGCCCAGGTCCGTGAGGAGCTGAACGCGATCGATGCACGGATCCTTCCGGGATTTCTCGCCAACAGCGGAAAGGTCGTCGAGGCGATGGCAGACCGGAAACGGGAAGAGACGCTGACGCCGCGGGAGATGCTTTCTGCGATGCAGGCGGACATGAAGGCGTTTGCGGAAGAGAATCAGCTTGAACACTTGATTGTCGTGAACCTGATGTCGACCGAGCCGGTCTGCGAATATTTTGACGCGCAGACGATTTCGGGACTTCCGGAAGCCGAGCAGGCGAAACGCCGGGCAGAGTGGGAAAACTGGGACGCATTTTGTGCGCTTCTGGACACGTCGGCGAGATCGCCGGTTCCGGCCAGCACGCTTTACGCGGCGGCTGCGATGGAACTGGGATACGATTTCGTGAACTTTACGCCGTCTCTTGGAGCCACTCCGCCTGCGTTTGAACAGCTTGCCGCGAAGACGTCGTCGCGATTTTACGGGAACGACGGCAAGACTGGCGAGACACTGATGAAAAGCGTCTTGGCGCCGATGTTCGCGCATCGCAATCTGAACGTGATGAGCTGGGTCGGACACAATATTTTCGGCAATCGAGACGGCATCGTACTGGATGATCCGCACAACAAAGCGACGAAAGTTTCGAGCAAAAATCATCTGCTAGAGCAGATCCTCGGCTACCCGCCGCAGACGCTCGTGACGATCGAGTATATCAAAAGCCTCGGCGATTGGAAAACGGCTTGGGATCACATTCATTTCCAAGGTTTTCTCGGGACGCCGATGACGCTTCAGTTTACCTGGCAGGGCTGCGATTCCCTTTTGGCCGCGCCGTTGGTCTTGGATCTTCTCCGACTGACGGAACTCGCCCGCCGACGTAATTTTACCGGAAGAATGGATTTTCTCGCGTGTTTCTTCAAAAGCCCGATCCGGGTGGAAGAACAGAGCTTCGTACGCCAGTTTGAGGAACTGGAAGATTGGCTCCGTGAGGAATAGTAGGATCCGGAACGTGTGTGTTTCGTGAAGGCTGCGGACGGTGCGGAATTCGGGTGATGGATCCCGTGGGTGATGGATCCCGTGGGTGATGGATCCCGTGGGTGATGGATCCCGTGGGTGATGGATCCCGTGGGTGATGGATCCCGAGAGGAGCCTCTGGCTGACTGTGAACGGAAAAGTACCGTCCGAGTGGAACGTCAGACGGAGAACATTAGGAAAGAACGTTTGGCCTAGAGCTGGTCCAGAACCGGTGAGGTCCGCATGCAGCAGAGGCGGAACTGTAGAGGCCGCGTGCCGCAGAAGTTGAACGCAGCAGAGAAGTCGGACGCAGCGCAGCTCCGATGGTGACAGGAACGCACGTTCCCTAAATGAAAATGTGGATTTTATGAACAAAAAACGCTCAAACCGCCCCTATCACGGGCATGGGTCGATCGAAGAAGATTTCGTTTTTGAAGAAGTTTCGATGGACGATACGTCCCAAACAGAGTCTCGTCGGCGTCCGAGCCGAAAAATGACGGAGAAAAAGCCGGAATCTCGTCCCTCTGAAGATCTGTGGGATGGAACGGAGATCGTGTCTGAGAAAGAAATCGATGCGATGGTCGCCGGGTCAGTGAATGCACAGCCGAAGGTGAAAAACGGACGCAGGAACCGTCAGAAGATCGCGCAAGCCCACATCGCCTCCAATCCGTCTGTGAATCCAACGCAGGCGAAAACGGTCCTCGTCGGCGGTGTGAAGGTCGCGAACACGCGGATCCACCTTTCCGTGGAAGAGGAAATGAGGTCTCGCGGCATCAAAAAACTGCCTCAGGGAGTGAGTGCGGCAGACCTTGCGATCCCGTCGTACGATAGTGTGGTGACTTCTGCCGAACGCCGTCCGCTGGACTGTGTGCTTTACCGTGAATTTCAGGACGGCGAACTTTCTCCGCTGGATGAAATGATGCGTAGATCGCAGGAAAAGTCGGCGAAAAACAAGAAATCTTCCCGCAAAGAAAAAGACGGAAGCAAAGCGAGATCCCGACAGGACGAAAAAAAATCATCGAAAGACGAAAAGTGCGAAAAGTCTGCGAAGTGCGAAAAGTCCGAGAAAGATGACCGGTTTGGAAAACAGGAAAAAGTTTGCGGGAAAACTGCGAAACCGGAAAAGGCAGAGAAGTCCGGAAAATCTGCGAAAGGCTCTAAAAAAGAGCAGCAGTTCCGTTCTGCGCAGGAGACGGCATCCGATGCACGTTCTGCAGTACCGGCCGGCGTGATCCCGGGAACTCCGGTTTCTGCAGTGCCGATGCAGGGCGTCATTTATCCGCAGGGAGTTTCGTATGCGTCTGGACAGCAAATGGCCGTGCCGGCGTTTACCGGTTACCCGGCAGGAACGATGGCTCCGGCAGGACCGGTAGTTTCAGCGATGGATCCGGCTGTTCGTGCGGAACTTCTGAAGCAGCAGGAAATGCTCCTTGGGATGATCCAGCAGTGCCATCAGACGCTCGCGACGATCCAGTCCCAACTTTTGAATCCGGTAACTGCGGTGGGAACTGCAATGCCGGTAAATCCAAATTTCCAGACGATGCCTCCCATGCCGATCACGTCGGGGCAGGAACCTGCCGCGGCTTCGGAACGTTCCGCTTCTTCTGTTTCGGAAACGGAAGAGGGCCGTTTGGAAAAAGTCGGAAAGAAAGGATCTCGCAGCGGACGTCAGCGCGGGAAGAAAGCCCGTGATACGGAGAAATCGGAAAATACGGACGTTCAGGGAAATATCGGTGAAGAGAAGGAGCGTTCCACAGAGGAATTTCTGGCGATCTGGACGGCAGACGAGTCGGTGACGAGCGATCCGGAAATGAAAGAGAAGAAAGTTCGGAAATGCTCGGGAAACTGCAGAAAATGCACGGAACCGTTCTGCCTGAAACGGAAGGAAAAGGCTGAAAAGGCTGCTGAAAAGGCTGCTGAAAAAGCTGCTAAAAAAGCTGCTGAAAAGACTGCCGAGAAGGGTGCAGAAAAAGCAGATGAAAAAGAGTCTTCGAAAAACCGGAAAAAAGAGCGGCAAGGACGCCGGGAAGAACGCGTTAAAGAGGCGTGCACGGATCGGAAAGAGCGGATTTCGAGAGAGTGTGAAAACACAGGCAGAAAGGGGCTGATCCCTGATCTCGTTTCTGAATTTCCGGATGAATTCGTGAGTTTTCCGGATGAGATCGATACTGCGGTCTCTGAGGCTTCGGAAACGGCGAAAGGAAGTAAAAAAAAAGTCCCAAAAGCCCTTTTTTCTTCCGAAAAAACTGGGAATGAAGTGATTTTGGACGCTCCGTTCCGGCGGGATCCTTCCGATATTGCTGGACCGCAAGAAATCGAAACGCCCAAAAAGAAAAAGGCATCCAAATCGGGCAAAGGAAATCGGAACGCGGAAGCGGAAAATACCGGGAAAGAAGAGCGTTCTGACGCGGCAAAAAACGCAGGAGCGGCTCCGGGCCCCAAAGGTGGAAAGTCGGCAAAAAGTCCGAAACGAGAAGAGCGTTTGCGTCAGTTGAAAGACTCTGAATTCGGAAAAATGGGACTTTCGCGTGAGCTGCTTTTTGCGCTGGACGATGCTCAGTACGCGACGCCCTCCCGGATCCAGTCGGTCTTCATCCCGGCTGCGCTGACCGGTGAGGACGTCATGGGGCAGGCACAGACCGGAACGGGAAAGACGGCGGCTTTTGCGATCCCGATCCTCCAGATGATCGAGTTCGACGAGGATTCATTTGATCCCCAGGCGCTGATCCTCGTACCAACGCGCGAACTGGCGGTCCAAGTGAAGGACGAATTTGAAAAGCTGGCCAAGTACACCGATCTGGAGTGCCTCGCGCTTTACGGCGGGAAACCGCTTCCGCCGCAGGTCCAGCAGCTGAAAGCCGGTGTGGACATCGTCATCGGAACGCCCGGGCGTGTGATGGACCACATCAAGCGCGGTTCGCTAAAACTTCGAAACCTCAAGATCGCCGTCCTGGACGAAGCCGACCGGATGCTGGACATCGGATTCCGCCCGGACATTGAGAAGATCCTGCGCATGGCACCGCAGTCGCGTCAGTCACTTCTTCTTAGTGCGACCATCCCGCCGCAGGTCGAGTCGATCGCGCGGAAATACATGCGGGAACCGGAGATCTTGGACTGTTCGCAGAAGGACATTTCGAGCGAAACGATCGAACAGTTTTACTTTACGGTCGATCCGGAACTGAAATTTGACCTTCTCCTGAAGCTCTTGGAGCGTGAAGATCCCAAGCAGGCCATCATTTTCTGCCGGACAAAACGGGGAGTTGAGCGCGTCTCGAATCGTCTTGGGAAAGTGATCCAAAGCGTCGAGGCGATCCACGGCGATCTCCAGCAGCGAAGAAGAGACCGCGTCATGGCGTCGTTCCGTTCCGGGAAAACACGCTATCTGGTCGCGACGGACGTCGTGGGACGCGGGATCGATGTTTCGGGGATCTCGCACATCATCAACTACGACATTCCGAAGTTCTGCGACGACTACGTTCACCGTGTCGGACGAACGGGCCGAATGGGGCATGAGGGCGTGGCATTTACGTTCGTCGCCCCGGAAGAAGGAAATGAACTGACGCGCATCGAGATGCGGATCAATCAGCTTCTCAAACGTGACGAGATCCAGGGATTTTCCGGACTTCCTGCCATGACGGCGAGTGAACCGGAGAATGTGGAAGAAAAGAAAGAGCCGCCGAGAAGAAGACGGAGACTTTAAAGTCGGAGTTTAAGGCTGAGACTGCCTCGTCCTGGAGAAGACGGAAACGTTTTCTTCAGGACTTTGAGTGTTTTTTTTGTGTGTGTTTCGAAAAAAAGGAGATGAAAAATGAAGTGTAGTTTGAAAAACTGGAGAAAAATTTCGCTATCTGCATTTGCGGTGCTTCTGCTTGGAGTTTGTGTTTGCAGCGTCTGGAGCATTTCAGCCCTCCGTGCAGAAGAAAATGAGTCCGAAAACGTGACTTTTGCAGTAGATGAGATCACGGCGTCCAGCGAACGGGCGCTGCTGTGCAGTTCGTGTGCTTTCGGAAACGGAAAAGATAATTGCGCGAAATGCGGAAAATGGATGGCTTCAAGCAGAACGCCGGCCTACCTCTGCTCAAGCTGCGCATTCGGCAACGGAAAAACGAATTGCGTGAAGTGCGGCAAGTGGGTCGCTTCCAGCGGTCATCCTGCCTCGATCTGCTCCAGCTGCGCGTTCGGCAATGGAAAGACCAAATGCGTAAAATGCGGAAAGTGGCGCGGTTAAGACTGCGTTTCGCGTCGGAAATTTTGAAAGAGCCGTTCAGGGAAGAGCGGCTCTTTTTTATTTAGATTTTTATTTAGAGATTTGGGATGGCGGTCTCGCGCAGCCAGCGGAAGAAGGCGTCTTTTCCTTCGACGAATTCCAGTCCGATGCGCAATACCGCGATCGGTGTGCCGCATGGGAGGGTGAGGGGAAGTTTTACGGCATCTTTTTCAGTGCAGACGAGGACGTCGATGCGGTTTTCCCGTACCCACTCTGAAAGTTCCGCGATCTCTTTCGTGCCGAACGGATGGTGGTCCGGGTAGATTTTTTCCGCGTGGATGGTGAGTCCGAATTCTGTGAGAGAACGGAAGAAACCGATCGGTTTTCCGATCCCGCAGAACGCGCCGAGGCGTTTTCCCTGAAGATCTTCTTTCGGCAGAACGTTTCCCTGCGTATCCGTCAGCGAGACCGGCCGGTGGACCGTTTCGACCCAGAGGCGCGGTTTGGGACCTGGAAAACGCTGGGAAAGCTCTTCCTGGAGCGTGTGCCGTTCCCGCAGAGTCAGACGGTCGGAGTGCGTCAGGATCACGACGTCCGCGCGTGCCAGACCGCGCATTGGTTCCCGAAGCGTTCCGCATGGGAAAAGCCGGCCGGTCAGACCGAACGGTTCCTCGGCATCGATGAGCACGATGTCGCCGTCGCGGAAGAGCTTTCGGTGCTGGAAACCGTCATCCAGGATCAGGACTTGCGCGCCGAATTCTCCGACCGCTCTGCGTGCCGACTCGCATCGATCCGGTTTTTGGAGAAAAACGGCATTAGGAAGCCGACGCGCCATTTCTTTACCTTCGTCGTTCAAGTCACTGGAGGAGACGGGATCTTGTTCTTTCGCACGGTATCCGCGGCTCAGGACGGCAACTTTCAGTCCCATGCTTTCGAGTTCCTGCGCGATGCGGAGAACTGCCGGACTTTTTCCTGTTCCGCCGAGGGTGAGGTTACCGACGCTGATGACCGGGACGGCTGCGTGCGAGATTTTCCGTGGATTTCGGTCAAAGTTCCGGTTTCGGAACCAAACGCCGACGGCATAGAATGGGCGGATCGTCTCCAGAAGCAGACGCCAGCCGAACGCGGAGAGCGAACGGTCTTCACGGGTCAAAATTTTTCGAAAGCGTTCCGGCGTCATGAAAGCTCCTGGAAAATGAAAAAGGAAAGGCCGATTTTTCTTCTAACAAAATTTCTTTTATTTTACTTCAAAACGCGGATTTTTCCAGAGGTTTTGAGAAAAAATTCAAAAAATTTCGGAGTTTTTGGCCTTCTGCCACTTGCAAAATGCTGATTCCGGTTTAAAATAGAGTAAGTTTTAAATTGGATGTTTCGTTTCGCGTTCTCGTTTGAGATCCGCGGAGAGTTTCATCATTTAGTTCATTTTCAGATTTCAAGAGTGCGGAGTTTTTCATGAATTTTTTGCTCTCCCAGACTGCCGGATTCAATTTCGGCGCGATTGACGCAGGCGTTTTCGTCCTGTTCCTGATCGCGGTCATCGTCATCAGCACACTCAAAAGCCGTTCGGCCGGTGAGTCCAGTGAAGACTACTTCCTGGCGGGCCGTGGACTTTCCTGGTGGCTGATCGGATTTTCTCTCATTGCCGCGAACATTTCTGCGGAACAGTTCGTCGGTATGTCCGGCAACGCGGCGCAATGTACGGGTCTTGCGATTGCCAGCTTTGAGTGGATCGCGGCCATTACGCTGGTCGGCGTCGGTTTCATTTTCCTTCCGATGTTCCTCCGCTGCGGCATCTACACCATCCCGGAATTTCTCGAATACAGGTACAATAAATTCGCGCGTTCCCTCATGAGTCTGTTCGTCATGATCATTCTGGTCGGCGTTTCGATTGCAGGGGTGATCTACCTTGGCGCCCTGACGATCGACACGGTATTCCGTGATATGACGATTTTCGGCTTTGAAATAAATGTTGTCACGGCAAGCTGGATACTCGGTATCCTCGCGGCGGTCTACGTCTTTATCGGCGGACTTTCGGCCTGTGCGTGGGCGGACCTTCTCCAAGGAAGCGCGCTGATCATTGGCGGTGCCATCGTCATGTTCTTCGCGTTCAGTGCGTTTGATGACATGAAGATCGCAGAAATGGAAGCGACCCCGCAGTACCAGCGGCCTGCCGCATACCAAAGCGGAGCTGACGCCGACATGTTCTCCGACGTGAACGACGAAACGCCTGTCCTCCAGAAATTCCAGTCCATCAACGCGGACAAACTGCACATGATCCGTCCGCTGAGCGACCCGAATATCGTTTGGACGACGCTCCTGTTCGGCATCTGGATCCCGAACTTCTACTACTGGGGGCTGAACCAGTACATCATGCAGAGAACGCTGGGTTCTCGTTCCCTTGCGGAAGGTCAGAAGGGGATCGTGTTTGCTGCGGCGATGAAGCTGCTCATTCCGTTCATCGTGGTCATTCCGGGTATCCTTGCGTTCAACATGTACCATAAAGACATGGCGGCGAACGCACAAATGGACAAGCTGGCCAATGCGCCGACACTTGAGCTGTTTGAAGATCTTTCCGCCGGCAAGCCGGTAGCCGAAGGCAAGAAAGACGCCCTCTTTAAGTTCGATAAAGATTTCGCGTGCCTGAACTATGAAAAAGCGTGCGCCATCACGAAGTTCAACATGACGCAGCAGAAGACCGATGCGGCCGAATTTGACGCGCGATTGGCTGCGGAAGTTAAAAAGATCGAGGATGAAAATGCGGCAGCAAAGGTCGACATGCCGAAAGAGGTCGTGAACGGTCTGGCGCTTCAGGCTCTCAATACCGAGGTCATCAAGGACAAAACGCAGAAAAATATCTGGCAGCGTTTTACGGCACTGTTCACTGCAAGCCGAGTTGAAAAGGAACTCGTCGGGTACAAATACGACGCAGCTTTCCCGCTTTTGATCCGTAATCTGAATTTCCCGGCCGGCGTCACGGGTTTTGTGCTTGCCGCTCTGTTCGGCGCGATCCTGAGTTCGCTCGCTTCGATGCTCAATGCTGCTTCGACCATCTTCACGATGGACATTTTCAACGAGTACATCAAGAAGGATACCGCTCCGAAAACGCAGGTCTTCGTCGGCCGAGTCTGCGTCGTGGTCTTCATGATCTTTGCTTGTCTGCTCGTTCCGGTCCTTGCTGACCCGAAATTCGGCGGTCTGTTCAAGTACATTCAGGAATTCCAGGGCTACATTTCGCCCGGTATCCTCGTCGTCTTCCTCTTCGGTCTGTGCATGAAGCGCGTTCCGGGATTTGCCGGCGGTCTGACGATCCTCTGCGGTCCGGTGGTTTATCTTTTGCTGAAACTCATGCCGAGTACGGAAGCTATGAACTACCTGAACCACATGGCGATCACGTTCGGAGTTCTGTGGGTCTTGATGACGATCCTCACGCTCATGTTCCCGCGCAAGGATGTCCGTGAACTGCCGCAGAAGACCGACATGGACCTGACGACCTCCAAGGGGGCCGCGATCTGCGGTGCGATCGTCGTTGCGCTCACCGTCGCGCTTTACATTTACTTCTGGTAATCGACATTTCAGACGGTGAAAGGAGAGATTTCCGAAAAATGGGAGAAAACTCCTTTCGTTCAGCCTGAAATTTGAATCTCCGAGCCTCCGTGTCCGCCGCGATCCGGAGGCTCGAATGATCTTTGGATCTCCCACCGCTTCCCGCCCTTAAATTCAAGGAGAATTTCATGAAACGCCATTTTTCCGGACTCTTTTGGGGAGTCTGCGTGACCGTCTTTTTTTTGTGTCTCGCGGTTTCTGTTCCGTCTGTTTCCGCGGAAGATCTCTGCCTGGAACTGGCGGACGCGCCGGAATCGGGGATAGTGCTCCTTCCGCTCCGTTCCGAAACGCTTGCTGCGGTGACGCTGTGCAATGCGGAAAAACTCACCGGCATTCGGGTCACTTTTGACTCGAAACCGCTCCTTTCCCAGTACGTTCACGGCGAATATCTCGTCCTGAAACTCGGTCCGGAAATGGTCCGCGCCTCACGGGAAAAGACTCTCGTGCTGGTGCTCAAACCGGTTGAGGGCGGGGAGGATTTCTCGTCGAAATGGTCTTCAAAAGCACTTCCGGAGAAAGAGATCCTGACGGAAACTTCCGCGTATTCGATCCGGCAGTCTGTGGACAAAAATGGAGGTTTTCCGAATCTGATCCGGTTCACGAAGAACGGGAAGACTGTGGAAGCGTTTCATTTTCGGGACCGCGTGCAGGAAAAAGATGAGACGGAGGCTGATCGGCCATTTTTCGGGGGCTGGGTCCTTGCGCAGGATACGGATCCTGAACTGACGCTTCTTTCCGACGGTCCGATCTGCCGCGTCGTGCGTCAGCAGGCGCGGTACACGATGGGAGAAAAGACGGCTCCGGGGAATGTGCGGGCAGTCTACGACTGGTTCTTTTTCAAAGACAGCGGGCTGGTTTACGTCCAGAGCCGCGCCTCGCAGAGTTTACCGCATGAGTGGGATGAGCACCATTTTCTGGAACTTCACGTCAAAGATCCGTCCTTTGACCGAGTCCGCGGAAAGACCGACGCGGGAAAATCGGAAGACGGGAAGCCGCACGATGGGAAGATCGACAAGCGGCTCGAAAAGAGCGACACGCAGGGATTTTTCCGGCATTTCGGTGCGTTTTCGGATGGACGGAATTTCATCGGATTTCCGCCGGAAAGCGGTTTTTACGATGGGAAAAACTACGGACCGTACCTGCACGCGGAGATCCGTCATGCGTGGAACGGCTGGGTGACTCTCGAAAAAAATCGTTCAGCGTGGCTGCTCCTTGATTCTTTCGATTCCCCGGAGGACTTTGATGCCGCGGCGGAAAAGTTCCTTATGGCTCCGCATCCCGGTTACGCAAAACTGACCGTCCGGGAAGGAACGGAAACTTTGGAGAGTGCGGAAAGTACAAAAAGTGCGGGAAGATCCAGCACGGGAACGGTCGAAAACTGGCGCAGACAGCTCGCGTTTTCGCTCCTTCTTTCCGGGAGACCGAATGCCCAAAATTTGAGTCAGGCTATCCTCACACTTCCGGTCGGTCAGGAAAAAGACGGACTTCTGCTTCTTACGAGCCGTGATCTTGCACTCCTTTTGGCCAAAACGGAGGAAAAAGAAGGCGTTTCGCTGGCTCTTCTGGGACTCGCGGACCGAAAGACGGGACTCTGCTTCACCGACGGCACTCCGCAGCCTCTTTTCTCGTGCGAATTGCGCGAAACGGAGTCGAAAAGGCGTCTCGATCTCACCTCGCTCTCCGTCTGGAAGGAGATCTCCATCGCACAGAGACCGGGAACTTCCGAGTGGTCCTTCACGTTCCGCTCGCCGGTAAACGACGAGACCGCCGCGCCGCTGGAATGGACACTCACGATCCTGGCAGATCCGGAATGCTCCGCCTTGGAATTTGGCTGGCTCGGCAGGACGAACACGCCGAAACTCTCATTCATGCGCGTTTGTGCCGGTCAACTCGTCTGCGGTCCTTTCGGCGGGAAAACGTGCGGAATTTACCCGAATACGTCTGGGCTTCTGCTTCCCAAACCATTTTCGACCGCGATCTCCCGAAAGGCTCTCTACCCGGCCGGCTGGTGCGTCATGCCGTGGATGGCGATCTGGGAAGAAAACGCGCGGCGCGGGATCTATGCCGGATTCCATGACCCAAAAGGGAGTGCGAAGACCGTCGAGTTCATCTCGGAACCGCTCCAAAGTCAGGTGAAACTCGCCTTCACGCATTCGGTCCCGAACATGACGGTGCCGGGAAATGAGACCGTTTCGCCCGGAAAGTTCGTCCTTCAGCCATTTGACGGAAATTGGTTCGACGCAGCACTCATTTACCGCGGCTGGGTACGTGAAAATGCGGAGTGGTTCCCGAAACTCGGACCGGAAGGACGGCCGGACACGCCGAAGTGGGTGAAGGAACTCTCCATCTGGGCACAAGGCGGAGGGGAACCGGCGGCGGTCGTTCGGATGATGCGCGATTTCCGCGATGCGTTCGGTCTGCCGTGTGCGCTTCACTGGTACAACTGGCACAGATCGCCGTTCGACAATGATTACCCGCACTACGTGCCGGACAACGGTTTCCGCGAGGCCGTCAATGAGATCCAGAAAGACGGCGACATTTTCGTCATGCCGTACATTAACGGAAGACTCTGGGACACGCGCGATCGCGGGATGGAAGACTTTCAGTTTACCAGCGTCGCGCTGCCTGCCGTGACAAAAAACGAAGCCGGCGAGCCGTTTACGGAAACGTATCGAAGTTTGGAGGAGGACGGCTCCAAAGTCAGGCTCGGCGCGATGTGTCCGTCCACGCGGCTCTGGCAGGATAAAGTCGCGTCCATCATCCGGGGACTCATGAACGATCAGTGCGTCAAAGGAGTCTACGTCGATCAGGTCGCGGCGGCGCAGCCCGTCATGTGCATGGATCCGACTCACAGTCATCCTCTGGGAGGCGGTTCCTGGTGGGTCGCGTCCTACGCGGAGATGATGCGGAAGATCCGCGCGGAGATGAAAGTGTCCGGAAACGAATTCTCGCCCGGAAACGAGCGGATGCTCACCACAGAGTGCAACGCGGAAACGTACGCGGACCAGTTTGACGGCCTGCTGACTTGGCATCTCCAGTCCGATCAGGCAGTTCCCGCGTTCGCGGCAGTTTACGGAGGCGCCGTCCAAATGTTCGGCCGAAGTTACTCCGGTGACGATACTGCTGTCCGAATGAAAGCCGCGCAGCAGCTCATTTACGGCGAGCAGATCGGCTGGTTCTCCCCCCTGACGATCAAGAGGAAGGGGGTCATGGAGTACGTGCGTCCTCTCGTGCATTTCCGAAACCAGATCGTGCCGTACTTCTTCAAGGGGGAAATGGCACATCCTGCCGAGTTCCTGGACCCGCTGCCGACGGTGACTTCCGACTGGAAATGGCACGGCAAAACTCTCGTGACGATGGAGGCCGTCCAAACCTCCGCGTGGCGCATTCTGGAGTACCCAGAGAGCGAAAAGAGAGACTGGACGCAGGGAAAAGTCCGAAAAATGGTCTTCATTTTCACGAATTTCTCCGACACTCCCGTCAAAAGCCGCCTCCGCGCGCATCTCGAGGAATCGGGCTTTGCGGACCTGAGCAAAGTCAAGGTCGAAAAAATCGGATCCGACGGCACTCGCACGCCGCTTTCCCTTGAGTTTTTCAAGCAGGAGATCGACTTTGCACCATTCCAGACCTGGGGTGTGGAGCTCTCTGAAACAGAGTGATGAACAAACATAAACTTCATTTTAGGGGGAATAAAGGCTCTTCCGGTAAGTGCGTACCGATCAGGTCCGATCTCACCACTGAGAGCACAGAAAAGACGCAGAAACAGACTGAAAAGAAAGAAAAGAGGAAAAAAAGCAGGGAACGTGCACTGACACGATTTTCACGGAAGACACAGAAAGACACGAAAGGTTTAAAATATTTTTAATAGCCTTTTGGTGTATTTCGCATCTTTTCGTGTTTCCTTTCACTGTCTTTCTGTGAACTCCTCTGTATCTTCAGTGGTAAAACTGGTACGCAGTTCCCAGATGAACCATTTAAAAAGAAAAATCGCAGATTTTCTGGATCCGTGCGGTTATGAATAAAAATGTTGCCGCACGGATCCTATTTTTACCGCGTAAAATGAGTAATGAGGATCCATACGGCAATGAACAAAGTTTATCCAACGGGCTGACCGTCAGTTCAAGACTACTCTTCGTCGTCTTCGAAGAGATCACCGTCGGACGCGTCGCCTTCCATATCAACAGACGTGGAGACCTGGATGTTCTTAATGATCTTGCCAATGGATTCAAAAACGGCACTTTCAATTTGGAACGTACCGGCGAGTTGGCCGTCATTCACGTCTACGACGTAAGTGACTTTTCCATCAAGACCGAGGTCCGCAAGTGCGGGATTCAGGCTGGCGACGAAGTCCATGTCGAAGGTCACATTTCCGTTTTTGTCGACCGTTCCGACTTTCAGCGGGTTGGCTTTCAGCGTTTTCTTCAGCAGCGTGGAGGCTTTCTGGGATTTCGCGGCTGCGACGAAGATGTACTTTTTGTGGACGCCGACCGCGATACTTTGTCCGCTGACGGCATGCTGGAGTTCATGGATCACAATGGACTTTCCGATCTTGCCGGCATTGGCGGTACCGGTCACGTCGCCGTCTTCTTCCATTTCTTCAATGGCTTCCACGATCATTTTGTTGATCTCATCACCATTGCTGATCCCCATTGCTGCGATTAGGCTTTCGCCGTCTGCGCTGAGGACAAAGTCCACTTTCTCAACGTCCATGGCGAGAAGGATAGCTTCACGGAGTTTTTCGGGGATTATTTCTTCCGAGGTCAGAGACGTGACCAGATCGCGGCGGTTATTTTCATCGAACGCGCCGAGGACCTGGACCGTAAACGGTGCGTTTTCATCGCAGAGGTTGCAGAGAACGGATTTCGTGAGTTTTTCACTGTTGGCGAAGTTTTGCGCGATGTCCGTTCCTTCTTTCGGAACCTGGGTGAACGCCAATTCGAGGTCGCCGGCGTTCGAAATATCCAGATCCATCGTGAAAGATTCCATCTGAGCCATGTTTTTCTGCATCTGCTCGATCTGTTCCGGTTTCATATCCGGATTGAGAACGACAAGCATTCCAAGAAGAGGAGCCAATGCTTCCGGTCTCGCGTTGAGCGAGAGGACTTTCGAGCCGTCAAATTCCGGGACATCATCGGTCCATTCCATGTTCATACAGCAGACGGCGAAATCGTTTTTGAATTCGACTTTGACATCTTCCGAAATCTTTCCGTCTTCCTGAAGTTTGCCGAGCTGGGTTTCAAACATGGTCTTGTTTTTCACCGGGAGGAAGATGGTGTATGCGAAACCGTCTTCCGGCATATCAGCGATCAGTCCCATCGGTTTGGCGATGTCGATCCCGAACACGGCAGGCTGCGAAAGGAACATCTGAATGAGGATCGGATAATTCGGATCCATTTTCGCGGCGATCGTACTGGCTTTGGTCTGAATGCTTTCGATGCTGGCAAGTGTCAGTTCAACATCGTGCGTCTCAGCCTGGACAAAGGCCGGAACGGAGAGCAGCATTCCAACGGATGTCACGAAGGCTGCGGAAATACTCATGAATTTTTTCAGCATGGAATTCCTCCATAAAAGGAAAATCAGGACAATAAAATCAAACGAAATGCGAAAATGCCAGTGAATCATACGGAATAAAAGGAGCTTCCAAAAAACTCTACAGTTTTTCGCAGACAGTTTTTGGCATAATATGCCGAATTATAGAGAATACGCACAGGATTGTCAAGTGCCACTATGATTTTTTCTTCAATATTTCCAAAATTTTTTGGGAAATTATGCTCTTTGAAATTTAGAAACTCAAAAACCAAGCTCTCGAATCGATTTTAGGGCATGCCCCGTCATTTTAAGGGGGAAACAAAATTTGGTCCATCCGGGAACTGCGTACCACTTTCACCACTGAATACACGGAAGAGTTCACTGAAAGACACTGAAAGGAAACGCGAAAAACTCGAAAAAATGCGAAATTCACCAAAAAGCGATCAAAAATATTTTAAATCTTTCGTGTCTTTTCGGTTTTTTCGTGAAATTCGTGTCAGGGCACGTTCCCTGCCTTTTTTCTCTTTCTTTTCAGTGTGTTTCTGCGCTTTTTCAGTGCTCTCAGTGGTGAGATCAAAATCTGGATCGGTACGCACCTTCCGGAAGAGCCTCAAATTTCTCCCCAGCGGTGTTCCGTCAAACTACTCGATCGCCTGAAATTGGATAGAATGTTCCGTCGCAAACTCCTCCGCCTTCGAGCCTGCTTTCCCACGGATCTTCCCATGGCTCATGAATAACATGGCGTTGCTGAACACACTTTCTTCAATGCTCGTCACGCTTTCGGGGATCGTCACCGACGTGAGGCTCTTGCACTCGAAGAAAGCGGCCTCTCCAATACTTGTTACGTTTTCGGGGATCGTCACCGACGTGAGGCTCTCGCACCCGCGGAACGTGCGAACTTCAATGCTCGTCACACCATCGGGGATCGTCACTGATGTGAGGCTCTCGCATCCGCTGAAAGCATAATCGCCAATGCTCGTCACACCATCGGGGATCGTCACCGACTTGAGGCTGGAGCAGCCGCTGAACACGCGATCGTCAATGCTCGTGACCCTGTCGGGGATCGTCACGGACGTGAGGTTCATACACCAGAAGAATGCGGAATCTCCAATGGTCGTCACGCTTTCGGGGATCGTCACCGACATGAGGTACACGCAACTGTCGAATGCGTTACCTTCAATGCTCGTCACTCCGTCGGGGATGGTGTATTCGGTGAGCTCCTTGCCTGCCGGGAACTGAATGAGCGTTTTACCGTCGGCACTGAATAGGATGCCGTCCACGCTCTTGAAATGCGTATTGCCCGCGGAAACCTGGATCTCGGTCAGTTTATCGCATTCGATAAATGTACCGCGGTCAATGCTCTTCACGCTTTCGGGGACCGTCACCGACGTGAGGCACTCGCAGCTGTCGAACGCGGAATTTTCAATGCTCGTTACGCTGTTGGGGATGGTGTATTCGGTGAGGCCATTGCCTGCCGGGACCTGAATGAGCTTTTGGCCGTCGGCGCTGAACAGAATACCGTCCTCGCTCTTGAAATGTGTATTATCCTCGGAAACCAAGATCTCTACCAAGTTCACGCAACCCATGAATGCACCAACTCCAATGTCTGTTACACTTTTGGGGATGCTTATGGATGTGATGGGGGTGTTGCTGAACGCGAAATTGTCAATGTTCGTCACTCCGCTGGGGATCGTAACGATGAGGGCATCGCCCACGTATTGAGTGATGTTTACGGAATCGTCGGTGATTTTGTATTCGAATTTCCCGTCAAGTTGTTTTGTCAGTTCCTCGATCGTCGGAATCTGTTCCTCACTCGCCGAAATCTGTTCCTCACTCGCCGAAATCTGTTCCTCACTCGTCGGAATCTGTTCCTCACTCGCCGAAATCTGTTCCTCACTCGTCGGAATCTGTTCCTCACTCGCCGAAATCTGTTCCTCACTCGCCGAAAGCGGGTCAGATCCTATTTCTTCGGACTGCGGGACCGAAACGGGATCTGTCGCGGAAAGAATGGTTTCATCTTGTTTCTCTGAAGGATCACAGCCGCATAAATGAAGCATCGGGATCAGAAACGCAAGCAAAATTGGTACGTGTTGTTTCATAAAATCTCCTAAGTCTGAAAAGTTCTGCGAAATACTCGCGTTACAGTTTTTGTAGTGCCGAGCATTTCTTGAGGGATCTTTTACCAGCGCGGCGGCCATTCCGGTGCTGCTTCTCCAGTGAGTGTCCCCTCCGGGATCGGCATCACGGGGACGCTGCCGGTTTCGGCAGTTTGCGGAGCGGCAATGCTTTGCATCGGTTCCGCCTGCTTGAGCTGCTGCGTGAATGGATCCTGAATGCCGGAGTTTTCGTGGGACACGATGGAACGCTCGTCGGCAGCGGGAGAAGCCGAAGTGTTGATCGGGGTGTTTTGCTGGGGATCTTGAGGGACTTCGATCACGCGCGAGGTCGGCATCACGTTGACCGGTATCTCCGGATTCGGATCAGTATTCGCCGGCGGAAGAGCTTCCAGCGCGATGCTCTGTCGCGGTACGTCGATCGTTCCGCGGCTCTCGTTCATGGGAGAGTGGACGAAACGTTCCATTTTCAGGTGTCGGAAATAGGCGTGGATCTCGGTCAGAGAAGTAAACATTCCCTCTTGGTCCTCTACGTCCGCCGCGATGCAGACGCCGAGAAGTTCGCCATTTTCGGAAAACATTCCGCCGCCGCTGCGTCCTGCGACCGGCACGGCAGAGACTTCGATATTTTCTGGACCAAGGTAACGATTCAGGTTCGTGATGTTCCCAGTTTGGATCGTCGGATCAGCACCGCGGCTGCAGCCGCACGTGGAGATCGGGAGACCTTTTCGAAGCGGAAAATCGTTCTGTGCGACGCGGACCGTCTGGATGGGAAAATCGACCGCGACGCTCAGGATCCCCAAGTCAGCTTCTTCGTTGTGATGGATGTATTTGCCTTCCAGCGTTCGAGTGCCATTCGGAGTGAAAATTTCGACGGAGATCGTTCCGCCTTCCTTGACGTACTCGCGGAAAAGGTGTCCGCAGGTCAGGATCAGCGCGTATCCGGAACGACAGTCGATGAGCGTCCCCGTGCCGCTTCCCTGCGTACTTCCGAGGACGTGGATGCGCACAGTCGAAGCAAGTATCAGGTCCGAAACGCTCTGGGATGCCGGAGTGTTTTGTGCGTCTGTTTCCGATGCAGGAGCAACACTGCGCCAGGAATGCTGTGCGGGTGCGGCTTGAGGTGCCGTTTGAGGCGCGGAAGCTGCCGAGACTTTCTGGAAGGCGTCCTGTGCATTGGAGGCGACAGCGGCATTTGCGGGACTGGTCGTGCCGAACGGATCTTGCTGGGCCAATGTTCCCGAAGCCAGTGTTCCCGAAGCCAGTGTTCCCGAAGCCAGTGTTCCCGCGGCCGGTGTTCCTGCGGCCAACTGCGTTTCCGTGTTTTGAGGCAAACCGGTGGAGAAACTGCATCTTCCTGCCAGAATATCCTGCACGGAGACATTCGCTTCCCGGCCTCGCCATGCGGAAGGGGCTGCCTGAACGTACTGCTGCGAGTCGCTCTTCATTCTCCGCGGACGGAAAGTGGGTGTTCCTCCCGCTTGAACGATGAGGCTTTCGAGTTTCTGTTCTGAAGTGACTCCGACATGACGTGCGACTTCTTTACCGTCCACGATGACGACGAAACAGGGAATTTTCGTGATGTTGAAACGCTGCGCCCAATCGGGGAACTTGTCTGTGTTGACCTTGCTGATACGGTATCCGCGCTGGACGAGACTGTCTACTGCCGGCATCATCGCACGGCATGGACCGCAGGCGTCGTTGAAAAAATCAAGCAGAACGACGCCGTGTTCTACAGAATTTTCCTCGGAAACGAACGTTTTGCTTCTGGAAAACAGGCGCGCTGTCGTGTGCGTTTTTGAGGAATCTTCTGCGTAAACTGTGCCGCTGACCAAAATCATGATCCCCAACAGGGCACAGGAAAGGAGATTGGAAGAACGAATCATTCGTGAAACTCCGAAAACTCTTTCCGTTTTGCGTTCGCCGCCGCGTTCGGACTGCCTGATCGGCGGAACGGCAGGAATGGACGGATCTTTCGCGTAATGAGCCGGATATTGGGCCGTGATCTCGAATTGCGGAAACACTGATTTCATATTTTGCCGGCGTTGAAATGAATAGTGACGCGAAAAAACGAAGGAAAACGGAAACAAAACCTGCATTGGAAATTTCCAGCTGCCCCAAACAGCGGTTTCACTTTTCTCGCGCTTTTATGAAATCATGCGAAGAAAAAATGCAGGATCCATCTCAAAAAAACAGTGAAATGCAGCGGCACGGTACCTGCTGCATTTCAGCTGGGTCGGAAGAAAGCCTTCCATGGCCTTCTTTCTGTTTTTTGTCCCGGCGAAAGGGGGAAGCCGAAGGTTTCATTGCCTACAGATACGCCGTCCATGGCTCACTGTAAAACGTTGCCCCAGGGGGAGTACCGAGACGCACGTATTTTCTAAAAAATCTTGAATTAATGCAATGGCAATTTGGAGGTTTTGAGAAAATTTTTACGAAAAAAGAGAAGAAAAAGGAAAAAGGTGCGGATCTTGCGAAGAGATCTTAGAGTCCATCCAGTGACTGATGCGCAGCTGCCGGATGCCCCCCAAAAGAAAATTTTTTCAAAATGTTTTACTTCTTTTATTTACGGAGGCCTTGACAAAACGGTGTCTCTCGACTAAAATCAGAGTAGAAGTGGAGGCTTTGTGCCTCATTTTCCCCACCTTGGGAAGATTTTCTTCCCGCCCATCTCTACGGATCCAGAACAGTGAGCCGTCCTGAAAAAACGGTTTTCTCTCTGACCAGAAAGGTTTTCCTTATGGCAAATACCTCCCGACGCACATTTTTGAAAAAAGGGACTCTTGCCGCGACAGCTGCACTTGCCGGTTTTGCGGCTCAGGATCGAGTGTATGCTGGTGAGACGAGTGTTTTGAAGATCGGCATCATCGGCTGCGGCGGACGCGGCTGCGGTGCTGTCGGCGATGCGATGAGTATTGACCCGAATATCAAACTCACCCATGCGGCAGATCTTTTCCCGGAAAAGGTCGCGAACGCAATGGCGGCACTGAAAGAACAGATCGGAGACCGGATCGCCGTGACGCCCGAGACGATGTTTTCCGGTTTTGACGGATACAAAAAAGTGCTCGAAAGCGACGTGGACATCGTCTTTCTCACCACGCCGCAGTTCTTCCGTCCGCAGATGCTCAAGGAAGCGATCGCAGCAGGAAAGCACGTTTTCGCAGAGAAACCGGTCGCAGTCGACGGCGCGGGGATCCGCATGATCTTGGAAGCGTCGGAAATGGCTCGTCAGAAGGGATTGAATCTCGTTTCCGGTCTCTGTAACCGGTACTGGCCCGGAACACGCGATTTCGTGGCGAAACTCCAGGACGGAGCTATCGGTGACATTATCGCAGCGAAAGCGAACCGCATGGGCGGCGACCTCTGGAAGCGTCCCCGTCGGGAAGGCGATACGGAAATGAGCTACCAGATGCTCAACTGGGTCAACTTCTGCTGGATGGCGAGCGAGTACATCAATGACGTGACGATCCATCAGATCGACGTTGCGCTCTGGTGCATGGGGGATCCCACTCCAAAATCCGCAATGGGAATGGGCGGCCGTCTTGTCCGCCGCGGTCCCGATACGGGCGACATGTACGATACGATGGCCGTCACGTACGAATTTGAAGACGGAAGAATGCTTCAGGCTAACTCCCGCCAAATTCCCGGCGCTTGGAGCGATGCTTCCACGTGGCTCTACGGTTCCAAAGGCTACGCGCAGATCCGGAACTGTGCCGGAAATCTTGAGATCTTTGGTCCCAATCCGTACAAACACCGTGAAAAATACCCCATGAACGGTCTGCAGGCGGAACACAAAACGCTGCTGGACGCCATTCGCAGCGGCGGACAGACCTACGTGAACAACGGACAGTACATGGCAAACTCCACCGGCGCGTGCATCATGGGACGCATGGCTGCGTATACCGGAAAAGTCGTGACGTGGGAGGATATGCTCAATGATGAACTTCCGAAACCCTCTGCGCTCGATCTAAATGCGGTCCCGCCGACCCTTCCGAATGAGCAGGGCAAGTACAAGATCGCAATGCCGGTCGTGGGATGGGATTTCATGTAACAGAGATCTGCTGATAAAGTTTAGGAGCCTCTTCGTTTTTAGGACGGAGAGGTTTTTTTGTTTTGCGGCACACTGCCGTCTTAAAAATCGTATTTTGACAAAATATTTTAAGGTCCATCCGGGAACTGGTTTCGTTTCACCACTGAAAGACATTGAAAGGAAACACGAAAAACTCGAAAAAATGCGAAATTTACCAAAAGGTGATCAAAAACATTTTAAATCTTTCGTCTCTTTTCGCGTTTTCCGTGAAATTCGTGTCAGGGCACGTTCACTCCCTTTTTCCTCTTTCTTTTTAGTGTGATCCAGCGCCTTCTCTGTGCTCTCAGTGATAAAATCGGACCAGACGGGTACGCACTTGCCGGAAGAGCCTATTTTAAAAATCAAAACGAAATCGAACAAAAGAAGAACCGTCTCTGGGGGCATGAAGACGGTTTGGAAAGCAAAAATTGCACGAGTACGATCTTCGGTCTTAAGGAAAATGGGGGCTGAAAACCGAAACGTTACTCATTCTCCTTTGCCGCAGAAAGTGCAAAACGCTTTTGCTCTTCCAAAGCATCGTGAAGCGCAGCCTGGATACACTCCTGGAAGGCTTCCGCCAAGCGATTCGTCGCGGTCGCAGAACGAGTCAGCTCATTCATGATGGCGCGATCCAGGAATTTACTTAACGGTTCCGGGATCTGTTTGACACGGTCGAACACTTCTGCATCGAGCGTCGTCGTGACTTGGATACGTTTCGGTCGAATTTTTTTCATACATTCTCCTTGAAGTCCAAAAAAGTTTCTTAAATAATGACCTTTAATTATAGACGAAACTCTCTGTAAAGTCAATGACCGCCTCCCAAAAATCGAACAAAATTTTTAGAGAAGGGGAAATTTTTGAGTTTTTCGATTTGAAAAGGAGGATTTTTCCGGATGAACGTGCAAAATAAATGGAATTTCCACGCGGTTTGAGACGATTCCATGAAATTTTGAAATTTTCAAAATGTGGTATTGACAAAAACCGGTTTTTTTCGGAAAATCCTCTTTGGAAAATTTTGAGTTTTTTCGATCTCTGTTTGGGGGGAATTTCAGGCGTGCGGGAATCAAAGTCAATGCCGTCTGTCGACTCACTCTGAAAAACAGGATCGAGAGCCGTCGCGGTGTTGAAAAAAAAGGAGTTTTTTGTGAAAAGATCCATTTTTAGTTTAAGTTCGTTTGCTTTACTTTTAGTGTTCTTGTCCTTTGCTGTTTCCGGATGCTCCAAATCTGATGAGCAGAAGGACGCCGAAGATACGGCAGCTGAAACCGCTGGAGCGGCTGAAACTGCTGAAACTGCTGGAGCGGCTGAAACTGCTGGAGCGGCTGAAACCGTACCGTCGGCGAATACTTCCGCTTTGCCCGAAACCTCTTCCGATGAAATCGTGAAACCGGCTGAGCTGGATAAAGCGGTCGAGGCGCACATTCAGAAGATCCTGCAGGAAAATCAGGACATCGCCAAAGCGGAACCGCCGCAGCAGATGACCTACTTCTTCATCCGTGCCCTTCAGATGGAAAATGAAGATGCCGTTCTGGGAATGCTCACGCTGGATGCGTATCGTGAAATGAAGCGTCTTCAGAAAGAAACGGGGCAGAAAGGCCTGCCGTGCCCGGATTTCATCAAAACATCAGATGTCGTGCTGGGAAATGTGCAGTATCTTTCCGATGAAACGGATGAAGAAAAAGTCGTTGGGGCGCACGTTGGGACGATTTGGCGTGTTCCGTCGGAAAACGGCGTCATGGAAGAAAATATCGCGTGGGTCTTCCGTTTTGAAGACGAAACGTGGCTGGTCGCGGGAATGCTTTCCATCGTGGATACGAAATATCCGCCGATCCTGGTCAATTTTGAGAACATGGAAGATACCGAAGAGCAGGCGAAACTCTGGCAGGAAGAAGTCGAGCGCATCGAGAAGGGCGGAGACGCACCGGCTGCACAAAACGCTCCGGATGCTGCAGTCAGCGATCTGGGGACGGATCCGAAACCTGCTGCCGATGCGGAGATCAGTACGGAAAACGGCGCGGTTCCGGCAGATGGTCCGGAACTTCCCGCTGAGACCCCGGCGGAACTTTCGGGAGAACTGCCTGCGGAACTTCCCGCGGAACTTCCCGCGGAACTTTAATGGATCCCTGACGTTTTTTTAATGAAATGGAGTCGAAAATGCGGTCCGACCTCAAAGCAAATTTTGCGTCGATCTTCTTCCTGATCACGATCCATCTTCTTGCATGGACGGTGTCGGCATTTCCTGCGGCGGCGCATGCTGCGCTGAAAGCATCCGAAGTCGCAGTTTTGGCGGTCCGGAACGATCCGGATTCCATGAAAGTTGCGGAACATTACATGCAGGCACGAAATATCCCGCAGGAAAATCTGATCCTGCTTGAGAAATCGTATCCAATGGTCATCCCGCGCACTGTGTGGGATTCTGAGATCCGGCCGACGATCCAGACGCAGCTCAAAGCGCTTCCGGGAGTAAAGTGTGTCGTTTGTGCGTGGTCCGTTCCGCTTCGGATCGAGGCGCCGCCGATGGATTCTCCCCGACGGAATGAGCAGCTGGAGTTTTTCCGTACACAGGAAAAAGCGCTTGCTCAAGTGATGACGGAGACGCTGCGCATCATGCATCGCGACATTGCGCCGACACAGGTCAGCATCGTCGAGGCAGAAAGCGTACCGGATGTTGGGAAACTCTCAATGCAGGAATGGCTGCGTTTACTTCAGACGACACTGCAGCAAGTCCGTGAGCGTGTGGCGGTACTGCCGGAGACGGATCGGAAAGCGGAGATGCAGAAACTGGACAAGATACTCCAGCAGACACTTGGATTCGCAGCGATGCGGAATCTTCTCATTGCACGCGCCAGGCAGAATATGCCGATCCCGAAAGAAACTTTTGTGAAGATCATGAAGGTCCTTTCCACGCTTGAGAAGCACATGCTGGAACTGCATTTTCGTGCGGATTCCCCCAAACGCGATGCGGAAATGCTCCTAGTCACCCGGCTCATGAATGGTCCGTACTCTGCGATGCTGTATGCGAGAGAGTGCTGTATGCGTCTGGAAAAAAACGAGTCGCAAAGTGCTTTCGACAGTGAACTTTCCCTGATTTTCGAGACAGAATCGTATTCGCTTCTCGGTTGGGTCCCGAATCTTTATGCGTACCAGTACAGAATGCCGCCGACCGTTCAGCTCCGAAAGAAAGAGGATCCGAAACTCGCCGTCCCGGAAGAAATGCGCGATCGGCTGGACGAACCGGCCTCAAGTGTAGAGGAACCGCTCGATGCGCTTCCGCTCCCGCCGCTGAGCATGACGGCAGAGATCAAAACCGCGTGGGGACAGGAAGTCACATTGGGACCGCCGCCTGCGATGGATTTTGGACTGGATGAAGAGGAT